>DATLLB010000525.1:0-4386 GCA_035538075.1 Enhygromyxa sp. | reverse complement strand
GCGCTGCACAGCCCGCGGCTGGCCAACGAGCCCTACGGCTGGACCGGCGCGCTGCCGACGATCGCGTTGCTGACCGGCGGCTGGGCGTCGGTGGCCGCGACGCGACAGCGTCGGCTCGCGCGTGTGATCGCCTTGCTCGCGCTCGCGCAGCTCTCGTTGCTGCTGCTCGGGCTGGTCGCGGCCGCGAGCTTCCACGGTCACGTGGGCGTCGGCGCCCGGCACATCGCGCCGGAGTACGAGATCCTGTGGGCGCGCCTGGCCGGCGACGAAGCGTACGCGGCCGTGCTGATCCAGCTGGCCGCGCTGGTGATCGCCACGCTCGGCTGCTTCGCCGCGCTCGCGGCCAGCGGCACGGTGCGGCTGCAACACTGGACCGGCATGGCCGCGCGACGACCCGGCTTGGCGCTGGCGTTCGCGCTCGGCTTGTTGTCGATGATCGGCCTGCCGCCGCTGGCTGGCTTCATCGGCAAGCTCGGGATCCTGCGGGCGATCGTCGAGCACAGCGCGATGCGCTGGATGCTGATCGTGGTCGTGATCGAGCTGGCGATCGGTGCCTGGGTGGCCCTGCGAGTGATCACGACCATGTTGGTCGGCGACGATCCGGTGAGCGAGCCGGAGCCGCGCATCGAGCCGAGCCGCTGGGCGGCCGGCACCACCTACGCTGCGGCCGTGCTGTCGCTGCTGCTCGGGCTCGGCGGTCAGCGCTTGGTCGTGTTCGGGCGCTTGCCTGCCGCCGGCGGATCGTTCGAGCCCGGCGACTCGAACCGACTCGAGTGGTTGGAGCAGCGCCGCGCGAGCTGGGCGATCGAGGACGCCCGCTTCGCCGACGGCCCGGAGTTGGAGCCGGACGAGGGCGAAGCGGAGACCGAAGGCGCGAGCGAGACCGGCGAAGACGAAGCGCCGATGAGCATCCAGCCGGCCGAGTGAGGCTACTTGCCGAGCAGCTTGGCGAGCTGGCTCGCGCCGCCCTGGATCGCGACGCGCTGCATGTAGAGCGCGAGCCCGTGCATGCCACCGAGCTCCTCGCCGCCACCGGCCCGACCGGGGCCGCCGTGATTCGCGACCGGGAACACACAGCCGGGCGACATCGAGGCGTTCGCGACCTTCTCGTCGGCGACGACCAGGCGACCGAGGTACGGCCCGAGCTCCGCGATCGCTCCGGCGATCCACTGGCGATCGTCGCTGTACACGGTGCTGACCAGGCTGCCGTTGCCGAGCGCGATGATCTTCGCCGCGCTCGCGAGCTCGCCGTCGTACGGAAGCAAAGTCGTGACCGGAGCGAAGACCTCGTGGTTGTGGAAGGCCGCCTCGGGATCGGCAACCTTGTCGGGCCTGGCCTGCAGCACGATCGGCTCGAGGAAGCAGCCTTGCCCAGCCGCCACGCCGACGAAGCCGTCGCTGCGCGTCGGATCGCCGTGAATGATCTCCGCGTCCTTGGCCAGCGTGGCGATGCCACGGCGCGCGTCGTCGAGCTGGTCTCGCGACGTCAGCGGGCCCATGCGCACCTCTTCGTTGCTGGGATCGCCGGTCCTGCGCGCGACCTCGCCGAGCCGCTCGAGCAGCGCCTCGCGGATGGTCTCCAGCGTGGCCTCGGGCACCAGCACGCGGCGCGTGGCCGTGCACTTCTGGCCGGCCTTCTGCGTCATCTCGGTCACGAGATCGCGCATCACCAGATCGAACAGCTCGGTGCCCGACTCGACGTCGGGCGCGACCACGACCGCGTTGAGGCTGTCGGCCTCGAGGTTGACGCGAGTTCCGGCCGCGACCACGCGCGGGTGGGTCTTGATCGTGGTGCCGACGCCCTGCGAGCCGGTGAAGGCGATCACGTCCTGCGGTCCAACCAGATCGAGCAGATCGCTGGCCGAGCCCATCAGCAACTGCATGCTGCCGGTCGGGAAGCAGCCGGCGTCGAGCAGCAGCCGGAAGATGCGGTGGGCCAGCCACGCAGTGCTGGTGGCGGGCTTGCAGAGCACGGGCATGCCCGCGAGCAACGACACCGCCGCTTTGCCCAACATGCCCCAGGCCGGGAAGTTGAACGCGTTGATGTGGATCGCGAGCCCGTGGCGAGGAACCAGCACATGCTCGGCGCGGATCTTCGAGCTGCGGAACACCTCGGTGGCTTCGTCGGCGACGATCCACGGGTGCTCGCCGAGGCTCTTGGCCAGGTAGGCATAGTGAGCCAGCACCGCGGTGCCACCGTCGATGTCGAACTTCGCGTCCTTGCGAGTGTTGCCGCCGTTTTGCACGGCGACGTCGATCAGCTCCTCGCGGGCCTCGTGGATCACCTGGGCCATCTGCTTGAGCAGGGCCCCGCGCTCGGCGAAGCTGAGCTTGCGCTGGCTGGCGCCGCCGACCTCGCGACCCCACCGCACGGCGCCCGCCAGCGAGCCGGTGATCGAGCGAACGTGGGCGATCTCCTGCTCCGTCGCGGGGTTGATGAGCGGCCGAGCGCTGCCGTCACCGGACTGCCAAGAACCCTCGAGATAGCTGTCGAGCTGGGCGGACATGGTGCGAACCGTAGGCCGGCGATGCTCGGGCCGACAAGGGTCGAGCGAGCCGCGTCCGCTGCGCGCCCGCGGGATGGGAGGCCACCCGCGCTCGGAGCGGACCTGGGTACGGGGCAAAAGGCCCCACAAATCGGCCGTTTTGGTTCGCTTTGTCTCGGTGACACCCATCACGGAATTTTTCCGCTTGAAGTGGGTGTCGGGCCGAGGAAAAGTGGTCTGGGGCACTCGGATGATCGTTTCCTTTGACGAAGACAGTTTGGTGGCCGCCGCGCGCGCCGGAGATTTCCGACGGGTACTCGAGCCCAAGACCCACATGATTGAGGCAATTCGGGCCAGTCCTAGCCTCAAGGAGGGGGAGCCGCGTGAGGTGCTACGCCAGCTGAGCGAGGCGGCCGTGCGGCTGCTCGGCGTCCAGCGGGTCGGCATCTGGGCACTCGATGACGCCTTCACCAAGCTCACCTGCCTCGAGCTGATGGAGAGCGAGAGCGGCCGACACTCGAGCGGTACCACCATCACCCGCACCGAGGCGCCGCACTACTTCGGCTTGGTGATGGCGGCCGAGGTGGTCACGGTCGACGACGCACTCGGTGACCCACGCACCGCCGAGCTCGCGCGCAACTACTTGCCTGCGTTTGGGATCGCGGCGCTGCTCGACTGTCCGATCTTGATCGAGCGTCGCATCGCCGGCGTGCTGCGCGCCGAGCATGTCGGTGGCACGCGGCGCTGGCAGGGCTGGGAGCGGCTGCTCGGCAGCACGTTTGCGGAGTGTGCTGGGGTCGCGATCGGGCTGGCGCGCGGGGCCTCGAGCTCGACCTGGCGGCGGCTCGCGGGTTAACGCAGGAGCGCACGTAGATCGGGATCGTCTTCGAACGCCCGTTCGAGCGCCGCCGCCACGGTGTCGCGCACGAACGGGCGGAGTTCTTGGTTCGCGAGGAAGTCGCGGACCGGTGACATGAAGCGCGGCTGGGGAAGGAAGACCGACACCAGCGCGAACGGATGCAGCCCGCGAGCGTGACCGAGTTGGCCAAGCGCGTCACGAGCTCCTTGGGTGTGCGCGCCACCTCGTCGCGTGTGGATGGTGTTGGCGTAGCCGACTATCCGGTTGCCGCTCGCCTTCACCCACGCCAACCCGACGTCGCAGCGAAGCTCGCCAGCGACGGCGCTCGCGAGCAATGCCGGTCGTGGGATGCAGGTTGGAGCGAGCTGCTCGATCCACGAGGCCGGCCCGCGGGGGTACATGTATTCGTGCGTGTGGCCGCGGTTGCGATTGTGAAATTCGACGTGGACGCCTCTGTACAAGCCCGCAAGCACTTGCAGGCGCTCGGTCAGCCAACCGGCAGTCCAAGTCGTGTTCGGGAAGATCGTCTCGTCGGGCGTGAGCCGAATGCGACAGCCGTGCGGGCTCGAAGGCGTGAATGGTCGCGGTTCGACCTGCAGCTGTCCGCGTGCGTAGTCGCTGCGCAGGCCGACACCGTCGGACCACAGCTCGAACTCGAACTCGCGCGCGAGCGCGTTGCTGATCGTCACGTCGTTGCAGCCGTAATAGCTGCTCGACTGATGCGGCTGCGCCATGATCTCTTCGGCGAGGCTTCGCATCTGCGCCGGCTCGGGGAGCGGCATCCGTCGATCGTCCTCGATCGTCAGCGCGTCACCTTCGAGCGTCACGAACACGTGCGTCGGCGTCGGCCTCCACTCGAAGATGTCGCGCAGCAACCAGTACGCGAGGTGATGCAGGCCCCGCGCGTCGGTGTCGCCGACGTACATGCCCGGCCGTCGCCGCACGTGTTCGATCGCGCTCAGAACCACGATCGATGAGGCATCGTAGTCCGCCACTCAGTTCTCTTCGGCGCGCGGCAGCGAGCTGACGTCATCTGCGATC
>DATLLB010000524.1:0-5480 GCA_035538075.1 Enhygromyxa sp. | reverse complement strand
CTCGACTGCATCGCGCTCGCGCAGACCACCGAGCTCATGCGCGCCTGCGAGTGAGTCCGAGCCGACCCACCGAGCGAGCGAAGCGGCCGCGCGTGGCTCCTTTGCGGATGGTCGCGGAACCAACCAAGCCCCCCAACGGGGGGCACCACGTTCGGTCGAAAACCACGAACCGATCCGCTTCGCTTGCGGAGCGAGCGAACGGCCGCGAAGCGGCCGCCCGCGGCTCACACTGAGGCGGCCGCGGGGGGGCCAAATAGCTACTCGCCCATGAACGCGCGGGCGAAGTCCCGCAGCCGCAGCACCGACGGGATCCCATCGCTGCTCTGGAAGGTCAGCTTCTCGGCGAACTTCACGTTGGCGGCCGCCTGCCAGGCCACGAACGCGCGACCGGCCGGCGAGTCGAAGAGCTGGTTGACCTGCGACTCGTAGTTGCCGACGACCTCGGCGATCTTCGCGTCGCCGTCGGCCTCCAGGCGCGCGGCCACGCCGTCGGCCTTGGCTCGGATCTGTTGATCGTAGGCGAGCGCCTCGGCCTGGATGTTCTTGATGCCGAGCAGGTAGGCGTCGCCGGACTTGTCGTAGTCCTCCGGCTTGCCGCCGAAGGTCTCGGCGACCTCGATCAGCATCGCGGCGCGCTGCTCCGCGCTCAGCTGCGCGAGCTGGCGTCGCGCGGCGCCGGGCGTGTGCCGAGCGGCGAACTCCTCGACGCTGACCGTCGTGTCCTCGCCCTGCTCCGGATCGGGCTCGGGCGTCAGGAATCCGACCTGATAGGCACGATCGACGCGCGCGAGCGTGGCCACCCAGTCCTGCTGCCGGGCCGAGGCCAGCGCGCGGGTCCGCTGCTGATAATTGTCGAGCTGCTGCTGCATGTCGGCGACCTCCTTGCGGGCGCCGTCGAGCAGCTTGTTCTGGGCGTTCAGCTGGATCTGCAGCAGCTGGCTCTCGTACTCGGGCCGGAAGTAGACGGCCCTTATCAGGATCGCGTTGGCCTCGACATGCAGCGCCCCGAGCTCCTCGTTGAGGATGTCGAGCGCGTTGTTGGAGACGACCACCCGGCGATCGGTGTCGTAGAAGTCGCTGCTCTGCAGATCGGCGAGGTGCTGACGCAGCACGCCGACCGTGGTCTCGCGGGTCAGTCGCTGGAAGCGATGACCGCCCTGCCCGTCCTCGACATGGTTGCCGGCGCTGACGATCTCCCAGCCCGCGCCCGGCGTGATCCGGTACGGCACCGAGATGTCGAGCGTGACGATGTTGTTGTCCTTGGTCCGGATCTCGAGCGCGTTGGGACCGCTGAATTCCAGGAATTGATAGGTGCTCGGCAGCTCGATGATCTTGTGCAGCCCGACGATCTCGAGTCGCCAGCCCGGACCGAGGTCGCGCTCGACCACGCCGCCGACGTTGCTGCGCCGGACCCCGACGTTGCCGAGATCGACGATGTCGACCAGCAGCCCACGCAGAAACAGCAGGCCGACCGAGACCAACACGAACCACTTGCACGCTTTGACGAAGCTCTGCATGGCTGCCTCCTACTGCTCGAGCATCACGCGTGAAGGGTTGGCGTCGTTGGCCCAGGGTTCGATGTGGATGGTGACGCCGAGCAGGCTCTGACCGAGCCGCTCCATCACGCGCTCGACCGGCTGGCTGCGGAACGCCTCGATGGTCGCGCGCTTGGATCGGAAGTCGGCGTCGAGCTTGCCGCTCAGCTCCTCGGCCTGCGTGGTCGCGGCCGCGAGCTTGGCCTCACCCTCGCCGCGCTTCTCGATCAGGTAGGTGTCGGCGGCGCGGCGGATCTTCTCGAAGTCGGCGACCGCAGTGGCGAGCTCCGACTCGAGCTCGGCGCGGCGCTCCTGGATCTTCTTGTTCTCGTCGCGGTCGACCTCGGACAGGGTCCGCTGGCGATCGGTCTCGGCCCGCTCGAGGTTGGAGCGGATGACCTCGAGCTCGTTGCGGAGCCGGTTGCGCTCCTCGATCAGGTGCTCGTAGTCGGCGTTGAACTTGGGCCGCGGCGTGACCATCTGCGTGACGGTGATGCCGTGCGGCTCGAGGAACTCGTTGAGCCGCTCTTGAGCGCGCGTCGCCGCGGCGCCGTAGTTGGAGGGATCCGAGACGGTGATGGTCGACTCGCGGCCGAACTCGTCGCGGAGGATCGCCCGGGCGTAGGGCTTGAGCCACGAGCGGAACGCGTAGTCGATGCCAGCGTCGCGGGCGACGGTCACGGCCTCGTCGCCGACGATCTGGAAGATCAGCGTGGTGTCCTCGAAGTGAAAGTTGGCGCCGTCGCTGGCCCGCACGGTCAGCTTTTCGACGTGCAGGTCGTCTTGCGCCGTCTCGCCCTTCATCTGAAAGGTCTGTTGACTGACGTCGAGCACGTGCAGGGAGTGGATGCCGAACGGCATCCGAAACACCCAGCCCGGCTGCGTGACCGCGGTCGTGCTGCCGGTGATGTTGTTGACCCGCACGGCCACCTGGCCCGGCTCGATGGTCGAGAACGACATGAACATCATGCCGAACGCGATCACGCCGGCGCCGGCGATCCACAGCCACTGCGAGGCGTCGCCGGCCTGCTGACGCAGGTCTTTGAATTTGGGGAGCTTGAGCCGAGCCATCTTCGCGGGACTCTACCGCGAACCGCTCAAGCTCCGGTCATCCACATGAACAGGTCCTCGATCTGCCGGCGCAGCAGCACCCACTCGAGCCCGGCCAACGCCAGGAACGGGCCGAACGGGACGCGCCGGCCCATGACCCCGGCGTCAGGATCCTCTTCGCCGAGCGTCGGGTCGTCGCCGTGGACGTCGGTCAGCTCGGTGTTCGCAGGGTTGCGGCCGAGCGCCAGCATCGGCACCGAGACCAACAGGCCCTGCAGCGCGCCGGCCCCCAGCGTCCACGCGACCGCTGCTGGACCGCCGAACACGCCGATCATCAAGAGCAGCTTGGCGTCGCCGAGCCCGATCGCCTCGATGCCGCGGAAGCGCAGATACAACCAGCGAATGCCGGCGATCAACAGGAACGCGCCGACGCCCGAGGCCAGCGCCGCGACGGTGTCGACGCCGAGCAGATCCGGCCGCCAGATCGCGATGGCCGCCCCGACCGCCGTCATCCCGAGCACGACCTCGTTGGGGATGATCCACACGTCGAGATCGGTGAACGTGATGATCACCAGCGCGAGGCAGAAGAAGAACCAGATCTGCCAGTGAATCAGCCCTTCGATCCCGCCGCCCTCGAGCAGCGGCGTGATCACGAACAGCATGAAGGTCGCAAAGCTGAGCAGGCCGCCGAGCAGCTCGACCAGCAGGTAGCGGAGCTTGAAGGGCGCGTCGCAGCGCCGGCAGTGTCCGCGCAGGATCAGGTACGAGACGATCGGGATGTTGTCGTACCAGGCGATCGGCGTGCCGCAGGCCGGGCAGCGCGAGCGCGGCTTGACCAGCGACTGGGCCTCGGGCAAGCGGTGAATCACCACGTTGGCGAACGAGCCCCACAGCGCACCCCAGACGAACGCGGCGATCCGCAGCCACGGGCTCAGGAGGATCTCGATGAGCGTCGGATCGACGGCAACTGGCAGTCTCGCTAGCGCGCCCAGCACGTGCGCGCAGCCTACGACGCTTCGTGCTGACGAGCCAATCCCTCGCGCTCGCTTAGCTCGATTGCCAAATCGACGTATGCTCGCGCGCATGCGCCCGGCTCGCCTCGCTGCGCTCGCGCTCGCCCTGTCGATCACGGGGTGCGGTGACGATCAGGCGAGCGAGGAGACGGCCGCTCGTCAATTGGGCACGCGAGCCGAGCCGTCGATCGGCGCGCGCGTCGAGACCTTCATTGCGGCGCCCGACTACGCGACGTTGACGTCGCTGCTGCGCCAGGGTCACGCGGTCGCGCGCGAGCAATTCGGTCCGCATCGGCTGCGCTACAACGCGACGATCCGGACCGGCCCGGCGAAGATCGACGACGCGCAGCCGCTGCCGGACGTGACGGTCGATCAGCCGATCTACGAGCGCTTCGTGGTCACCGACGTGCTCGAATTGTTGTGGGGCTCGCAGCCCGGCGAGCCGCCTCGGCTCGCGCTCGATCAGCACAACGAGCACGAGCATGGCCGCGCGCTGGTGCTGATCGGCGAGCGCGAGTGGGCCAACCTCGACGGCCGCGGATGGTTCGAGCGCCC
This sequence comes from Enhygromyxa sp., assembly GCA_035538075.1. GTDB lineage: Bacteria > Myxococcota_A > Polyangia > Nannocystales > Nannocystaceae > Plesiocystis. The sequence goes on along the minus strand of DATLLB010000524.1, from coordinate 1,327 downwards.
GCTCGAGACCGACCTCTGGCAGCTGTGGGCCGACGACGCCCAGCATGCGGTGCTCGACCTGATCGAGCTCGCGGGACCCCACGCCGACATCGACGCGATCGCGCTCGAGGATCTCGACGGTCGTCCGGCCGTGCGCGTGAGCCTGCGCCAGAGCGAGCAGCATCACCGCGAGCGCACTGTCGATGGGCCCACGCCGTGGCGGCACGACGCGGAGGTCCAGGTGATTTCCGCGAGCGTGGTGCTGGATCGCGCTACGGGCTTGTGGCGCCGCGCCAGCATCGAGCTCTCGTGGAGCTTTCGAGATAGCGCCCACCGCGACCTGCTTGGCCGTGCGCGCCTCGAAGGCAGCGTCGATCCGCTGGGCGAAGCGCCCGCGATCATGCCGCCAGTGGACGCTCAGCGCACGCCCGAGCGGGATCGGCCCGAACTTTTGCGCGAACGCTTGCTCGACGGGCTTGCCGGCCCGTGATCCGCCGCGCTATAGCCGTGCGGTGTCGAGCAAGCGGACATGGACCCGCAGCGAGTTGCCGACGGGTCTCGAGCGGGCCCTCGGCGCTGCGATTGAGCGTGGCGCAAAGGCGCCAGTCATCCTGCGCCTCACCGAGATTGCGGGCTACACCGATTGGGTGTTGCTGGTCTCGGCCCGCTCCGAGCGTCAGGTTCGGGGCGTCGTCGATGGCGTGATCGAAGCGCTCGCGAGCAGCCAGAATCCCGAAGGGGATGGACCCGGAACGCGGTTGATCGGCACCGACGGCCTCGACCACTACCTGTGGGCGCTGCTCGACTACGACGACTTCCTGATCCACGTCTTCTACCACCCGGTTCGCAAGCACTACGATCTCGAGAGCATGTGGAGCGACGCTCCGCGGGTCGAGCTCGGGCTGCCGGCCGACGTCATGGATCTCTCGGATCTCGAGGGCCTGGCCGCGCCGGATCCGATGCCCCGCTACCGCGGTGATCTGTCCTTCGGTGGCTTCGACGACGAGTTCGCGGACGACCTCGACGACGAGGAGCTCGGCGATGATGAGGACGACCTCGAGGACGAGGATGAGGACGAGCCGTTCGAGGACTCGGACGAGGACGACGAGCAGCCGCCCCACCCGTCCAGGGAAGCGCCGGCCGAGGCCAGCCCCGACGACGACCTCTTCGAGCCTTGATCGTCGAGCCTCACCAGGCAGCGCGTCGCCGGCGACGGACGATGCGAGTGCGGCCGAGCCCCGGTCCGTAGAGGATGCCGGTCCGCAGCGCGCCGCAGCGCTCGAGATCGGGCTGTAGCGACTCGGCGACTCGCTTGTTCTCGACGTCGATCGTCACCAGCGTCTTGCCG
>DATLLB010000523.1:0-12164 GCA_035538075.1 Enhygromyxa sp. | reverse complement strand
GGTTTGAACGGGTATTTGCGCCACTTACCACCCTTGCGTCGCCACACGGCCAGATCACCCATCAGCCAGATCTCGTCGGCCGCCACGACTTCGACGTGCGCCGTCCCCTCAGCGGAGAAGCTGGAGGGCAACTCGATCTTGGTGACCGTGGTGTTGTCGAACCGCAGCAAGGCGTCGTCGGCTGCGGCCCAAACCGGCCCGCCGGGAAGCCCGTCGACGCTTGCGAGCACACACCAGATGCCTGCACCTGTCCTGAGCGTCGTCCATTTCCCGGCTTCGAATCGCGCTGCGAATCCTTCGCGGCCAACCGCGAAGGCGACACCGTCCCCGACCCACAAGTCGCGCACGTCTGCGTCGAGATTCCACCACGTCCAGCGCTCGGGCAGGTCACCTGGACCGCCGTCCCAGCGGGCGATCACATCGTGCTCGTCGCGGATCCACACCTGTGTGCCGTCGGCCTCGATCTCGACGATGTCCCCGTTGGGAGGGAACGCCGAGAAGCGACACCATTGGTCGGCACAGGTCACCGGCTCGGCGGGCGGCAGCTCGGGCACTGGCGTCGCTGGCGGTTCGCTGGGCTGTTCGATCGCGGGTAACGGAGCGGGCGACGGAGCGGGCGACGGAGCGGGTTCGGTCGGTTGCTGCTCGACCGTGGCCGGAGTCGGGGCCGGCTCGCTCGCTCCGCACGCGCAGCACAACACGAGGGCGATCGAGGACGAGCACCGCATCTGGGCCGAGAGTAGCAGCGCTCGTGCTCGCTTCGGGATGGACACGAACGACACGGTCGGGGCGGGTCGACCCCTCGCTTGCTACACGGAGATCAATTAAAGCGAGCGAATCCAGGCGGCGCGCTCGAGCCCGCCATTTTCGCCGAGCGCGGCCTCGACCTCGGCGATGAAGCGTCGCGCGTCCTCGGGGTAGCCGGCCGTCGGCCGCAGCTCGGGCACGCGCGCGGCGAAGTGGCGATTCAAGCTGCGCATGATCAGCTCGCGCAGATACTTGGCGAGGATCGACGCCCACGAGATCCGCGGATCGCAGATGTCACCACCCATCACGAAGCCCAGCTCGATCCGCCGCGCGGCCGAGCTCATGCGATAGCAGCTGCGCTCGCTCTGCTCGCCGAGCCGCTCGAGCATGATCGCCGGGCTGCCGAACAGCGGCATGTCGTGCGCTGCGGCGGCCGAGAGCTCAGGGAACGCCCGGCGCAGCGGCTCCGTGTAGGCCGAGCGGCCGCCGGCCTTGTCGCACCAGATCGCCAGCTGCGACGCGTCGAGCTGATCGACCGCGAGCTTGGCCAGGCGCAGGACCGTGTGGGTCGCCCAGGTGTTCTTGGTGCCCTCGCGGCGGTGCTCGATCGCTATCTCGCGGTTGATGCGGGCGGCAGAGATCACGTCGGCGCGGTACCACAGCGGGCGGATCTTGACCTTGCGAGCGAGCTTGCCGAGGTCATCGCCGAGCTGCTCGATCTCGGCGCGCTCGCACTCGATCGGCAAGCGCTCGTCGAGCGTCGACCACCACGGCGCTCGGCGATCGCCGTCGCTCTCGAAACTCGGGGTCGCGACCAGATCGAGCAGCTCACCGACGGTCTGCGGCGTGCGGCCGTGCACCCACGTCACGGTCGCGAGGGCGGTCCGTTCGACCCGCGCGAGCTTGCGCGGACCGAGGTGGATCTTCTTGCTGTCGCCGACCTCGATGCGACCGTCGCGACAGCCCGGCTCACCGACCAACTTGGCGAGCGGGCCGCGTAGATCATCGCAGGGCCCCCAGTCGCCGCCGCGCGTGCCTGCGGTCGCAAACCCGGCGACGACCAGCGGCCCGAGCGTGGGTCCGAGACCCGCTTCGTCGAACCCTGCCCGGACCAGCCCTCCGCTGCGCGCCGACACGCGGCAGTTGTCGCACGGGCTCGCGGTCGCGCCAACTGCCTTCGCAGCCAGAGCGCGATCAGAGCCACCCGCGAGTCAGCGAGCGCGCTCGCGACAGACCTCGACGAAGCGCTCGAACACCGGGTTGCCGTGGGTCCGATGAGCGCCGCCTTCGGACGAGCCGTCGATCCACTCGGGGTGCCACTGCACGCCGACCAGCCAACGCGCATCGCTGATGTGCTCGACGCCCTCGATGATGCCATCGGGCGCGCGCGCGCTGACCTCGAGCCCGGCGCCGAGCTGCTTGATCGCCTGGTGATGAACGGTGTTGGTCAACAGCGAGGTGCTCTCGAACACCGAGGCCAGCCACGAGTCGGGCGCGACCGCGACCTCGTGCTCGATGATCTCGTAGCGATGCCAGTCGCGGTGCACGAGCGAGCCCTCGACCTGGTGATTGATGTCCTGATAGAGGCTCCCGCCGAGCGCGACGTTGAGCACCTGGTGGCCACGGCAGATGCCGAGCACCGGCTTGCGCAGCTCGATCGCGACCTCGATCGCGGCGATCTCGAAGCGATCGCGCACGGCGTCGCCGGACCACTCGGGCCGCAGCGGCTGCTCACCGTAGTTGCCCGGCGACACGTCGGCGCCGCCTTGCAGGATCAACCCGTCGACGCCCTCGAGCGCGGCGACCAGGGCCTCGCGCTCGCGCAGATCGAGGAGCGGGACCGGCAGCCCGCCGCCGCGCCAGACCGCGTGGGCCATCTTCTGCTCGGTGAACTGCAGCGCCTTGCCCTTGAAGATGTCGCGCTGCGGATCCTCGTGCAGCAGGCACGAGGACAGCGCGATCTTGGGCCGCGTCATGCTGCGCTCCGCTCGTGCAGGCCCGAGCGCTCGAGCAGCGGCGCGAGCTCGGGATCGTGGCCGGCGAACTCGCGGTAGAGCTCGGCCGGATCGCGGCTGTCGCCGCGCGCGAGGATCGACGCACGGAAGCGCTGGCCGACCTCGCGGCTGAACACGCCCGCGCGCTTGAACTGGGCGAACGCGTCGGCGTCGAGCACCTCGGCCCACTTGTAGCTGTAGTAGCCGGCCGCGTACGCGACCGACGACCCGAACAGGTGGGTGAAGCCGCAGATCATCGCGTAGTCGGGCGGCAGCGGGACGACCGAGTACGGCTGCTGCAACACCCGGCAGTAGTCGAGCAGCGGCGGGCGCTCGGCGTCGTCCAGCACTCGTGGCGCGTAGTCGAGGTGCAGCGCGAGGTCGACGTTGGCGAACGACAGCTGCCGCATCATCGCGCTCGCGCTGCGGAAGTTGCGGGCGCGCATCATCTTCTCGAACAGCGCGTCGGGGATCGTCGCGCCGGTCTCGAAGTGGCGCGCGAACAGATCGAGCGACTCTCGCTCCCAGCACCAGTTCTCCATGATCTGCGAGGGCAGCTCGACGAAGTCCCAGGCCACGTTGGTGCCGGCCAGGCTGCGGATCTCGACCTCGGACAAGAGGTGGTGGAGCAGGTGGCCGAACTCGTGGAACACGGTCTCGACCTCATCGTGGGTGAGCAGGGCCGGCTTGCCGTCGAGCGGCTCGCTCATGTTGCCGCAGATCAAGCCGAGGTGCGGGAGCCCGGCGCTCGGCAGGCCGGTGACCAGCGCGTTCATCCACGCCCCGCCGCGCTTCTCCTCGCGCGGGTGCAAGTCGGCGTAGAAGCAGCCGAGCAAGACCTCGCCGTCGAGCACCCGATACGTGCGCACGTCCGGGTGCCAGGTCGGCAGCTCGTCGGTCGGCTCGACACGAATGCCGTAGAGCCGCTCGACCAGCTCGAACATGCCGCGCAGCACCACCTCGAGGTTGAAGTAGGGGCGCAGCTCCTCTTCGTCGAATTCGTACAGCGCGTGGCGCTGCTTCTCGGCCCAGTAGCCCGCGTCCCAGCCCTCGAGCGGCCCCTGGTGGCCGCCCGCGGCCGCGAACGCGAGCAGCTGCTCGGTCTCCTCCGCGAAGAAGCTCTCGCTGCGCAGGCGCAGATCCTCGACGAAGTGCCGGGCCGCGGCGCCGGTCTTGGCCATGCGATCCTCGAGCACCAGATCGGCGAAGCTCGCGTAGCCGAGCATCTGCGCCTTCTCGGCGCGCAGCTTCAGGATCTGCTCGATGAGCTTGCGGTTGTCATGCTCGCCGAAGCTGGCTCGCGTGCCGTAGGCCAGCCAGACCTCGCGCCGCAGCTCGCGATCGTCGAGGTACGTCAGCAGCGGGATCATCGACGGCGCATGCAGGGTGAAGCGCCAGCCATCGAGGCCCTTCTTCTGCGCGGAGGCCCGCGCGGCCGCACGCGCGCTCTCGGGCAAGCCGGCGAGCCGCGCCTCGTCGGTGATCAGCAGCTCGTAGGCGTTGGTCGAGTCCAGCACGTTCTGGCTGTACTTGGTGGTGATCTGCGCGAGCTCGATCTCGAGATCGGCGAGCCGCCGCTTGCCCTCGTCATCGAGCTCGGCGCCGTTGCGACGAAACGCGTCGAGCAGCTTCTGCAGCAACCTCGCGCGGGTCGGATCGAGCTGCCGCGCCTCGTCGGTGGCGGCGAAGTCGTGCAGCGCCGCGTACAGGCGCGGGTCTTGATAGACGCGCGACGAGAAGGCGCTGACCTTGGGCTGCACGGCTTCGTACGCGTCGCGCAGCTCGGGGCTGGTTGCGACCGACTCGAGGTGACCGACCACGCCCATCGCCCAGTCGAGCCCGCGGCCCATCTCCTCGAACGCATCGAGCGTGTTCTTGCGAGTGCGAGCCGTGCCGCGCGGGAGCTCGGCGATGGCCTCGAGCTCGGCCTCGGCGATGGCGAGCAGCGCGTCGACGGCCGGCTCGACGTGCGCGGCCGTGAGCTCGTGAAAAGGAATGCGGAACTGCTCGTGGACGAGGGGGTTGGCCGCGAGGGTCATGTCCGAGTTTGTGGCGCCACCACGCCGCGATCGCAAGGCCGGTCGAGCGTGGGCCTGCTATGGTCGCGTCGATGGCCGAGCCCAGCCCGAGCTTCTCGATCGTGCTCGCGGGCGGCGGCCTCAAGACCTTCTGGAGCATGGGGGTGCTGCACTCGATCGCGGACTTGCTGCCGCCGATCGATCACTGGGCGGGCACCAGCGCCGGCGCGGTGATGGCCCTGGTCAAGGTCGCGCGGCGCGAGGACGACTCGTTCGCGCACTTCCTCGCGGCCACCGCCAACAACCCGCGCAACTTCTATCCGCGCCACCTGCTGCGCGGGCGCCCGGTGTTTCCGCACGAGGCGATCATTCGTGACGCGCTGCGCTTCATCTTCGCCGACGGCGGGTTCGAGCGCATCCAGCAGGGGCCGCCGGTCCACATCCTGCTCTCGTACATCGTGCCGGGTCGGCCGATGCTGCGCACCGGGTTCGCAGCGTGGCGCGAGTTCGATCGACGCAACCGCATCGGGCGGCTGCACGGGCCCAGCCACCCGCCCGCGGGGCTCGGCGTGCAGGTGGTGTGCTCGACCGACGCGACCGATCCCGAGCAGTTGCTCGAGTGGGTGGTGATGTCATCGACCGCTCCGCCGGTGACCCCAATGGTGCGCCGCGCCGGTCGTCGCTACCTCGACGGCGCGCTGGTCGACAACGTGCCCGTGCGAGCGCTGCCCGGACATGCGCACGCGGGCAAGATCCTCACGCTGCTGTGCGCGCCGGAGAAGGTGGCGCGTCGTCCTCTGCGACTGCCCGAGGGCGGCCACATCCTCTATCTCGGTCCGGCCGACTTTCCGCCGGTCAAGACCTGGGACTACACCTCGCCGCAGGCGGTCGTGGCCACCTACGAGCTGGGCCAGCGCGAGGGCTTGGTGCTGCGCAGGCGCGTCGAGGCGCTACTGCGGTGTGACGGATAGCTCCTCGAGGTCGAGGATCAGCGTGCCGCGGACCGCCTCCCAGTCGTCGATGTGCTCGAGCACGGCCATCACGATCTTGTCCTCGGTGTTGCGCCGCGTCGCTGCGGCCATGCGATCGCGCTCGCGCACGTTGATCAAGATCGAGAACGCGACCTGCGGCACGCCGGCCTCGCTGGTGATCACGCCGGTGAGACCGCTGACGCCGTCGAGCGTGCCGGTCTTGGCCCGCACGCGCTTGCCCGAGCGGCGCAGCCGAGTGCGCACGGTCCCTTGCTTGCCGGCGACCGGGAGCACGTCGAGCAGGCTCGAGCCGGGATCCTGCGTGCGCGAGGCGACGGCCATCAGATCGACCAGGCCGGTGGTCGTGATCCGACCGACCGCGCTCAGGCCCGAGCCGTTCTCGAACACCAGCGCGTTGGGGTCGTTGCCGAGCGCGGCCCAGTAGCCGCGGATCACCGCCGAGCCGTTGTCCCAGTCGCCGGGATCGCCGGTCATGCGCCAGCCGAGCGTGCGCAGAATCTGCTCGGCCACGAAGTTGTTCGAGTAGCTCAGCAGGCCGCCGACGATCTCGATCAGCGGCGGGCTGCGCCGGTTGGCGACCAGCAGCACGTCCTGTCCCTGCGCGTCGTGACCGGCGATGCGCGGCAGCTCGACGTGCTCGTCGTCGTGATCGTCGTCGCGCACCTCCGGGTCGAGGCGCGGCGCGACACCGATGCGCACGGGCAGCGGCTCGCTCTGGCTGAAGCCGGCCAACATGCGAGCGAACGCACCACCCGTGAACATGCCGGGGTCGACCACGCGGCGGCGAACCTTGTAGCCACGGCTCGCTTTGGCCAGGGTGCCCTCGATGACCACGCGCGTGAGCACCTGCTCGCGCGCAGGCTCGGCGCCCGGCGGAGCCTCGCGGTGCGAGCGGAGATCGAGCCGCGTCGAGCCGCCCAGCTTCACGCGGTTGTCGACGATCACGTGCGTGCTCTCGGGCTCGATCCGCACCACGGGCGTCCTGCCGTTGCGATAGACCGTGATCTCGACCGTATTGAAGTTGACGCTCAGCGCCCCGCTCGGCGCCATGTACGAAGCGCCCCAGCCGTCGTCCTCGACGAAGCCGGGCGCGAACACCTGCGGCGAGAAGGCGCTGTCGTCGACCACGATCTCGGTGACCGATCCGGCCGGGATGCGCTCGGCCACCGCCTGGGCGAGTGCCGCGAGAGCCTCGGCGTCGATCGTGGGGTCGCCCTCGCCGACCAGATGGAGCGACTGCCCGACCAGCAGCACCCGGGTCTCGAACACGTAGTCGGGCCCGAGCAGATCGATCGCCGCGGAGGTGGTGAGCAGCTTGTGGTTGCTGGCCGGGTTGAGCAGCGTGTCGCCGTAGTAGTCGAACAGCACCCGGCCCGAGTCGAGATCCCGGATGTGCACCGACACCTGCGCGCGGTCGTCGACGCGGGCGATGGCGGTCTCGATCTCCTCGCGCAGCGCCTCGGCTCCGAACGCGACCAGCGGAGGATCGACGTTCGCGCGCACGCGCTCGACGTGCGAGGCGAACGCGGCCAGCCGGGCCTCGAGCTGCTCCTCCGCAGTGGGCGGCGGCGGGGCGTCGGGGATCAGCAAGAACCCGGACCACGCCCGCGCGATCGGCTCGTCGCCCAGCGCGGCCACGCTCTCGCTCCGCTCGGGCGCCTCGGCGCTCGAGCGCATCCACCACCAGGCCGAGCAAGCCAGCCCGACCAGCAGACCCACACCCAGCAACGCGGGCGCGCGTCGGACCGTCGAGGAGCGAGGCAGCTCGACGCCGCTCAGGCTCGCTTCGCGACGGTTATCGAGTTCGGGCTCGGACATCGACCGGGCAGCTGATCTTGCGCGCCCCCGCCCGCGATTGCCAGCTTCACAACCGAATGTCGACGTGCGCGCGGCCGCGCAGCTGCTCTTTGAGATCGTCCTGCGCCTTGCGCTTCACCTCGTCCTCGATCTGCCTGCGCAGCTGCTCCTTGGCCTCCTCGAAGCCGAGCAGATCCGAGGTGATGACGTCCTCGACCACGAACACCTCGTAGCCCTGCCCGGACTCGAGCGGGCCGATCACGTCGCCCTCCTCGGCCGCGAACAGCCGCTCGCCGATCGCTCGCGACACCGAGCTGCGCGTGACCTCTTCGGACTCGGCCTCTTGCCCGAGCTCCTCGGCGATGTCGTCGACGTCCTCGCCCTCGCTCAGCCGCCGCACGATCGCCTTGGCCTGCTTGAGCAGCGCGTCGCGGCCGGCAGGATCCTCCCCTGCGCGAAAGACCAGTCGACGGACCTCCAGTCGGGCCTCCTCGCTCTTGCTCAGCTCGCGGTAGCGATCGAGCACCTGCTGATCGCTGACCACCACGTTGAGCAGCGCGTGCTCGAGCTTGTAGATGATCACGTCCTCGCGCAGCTTGTTGCGGTACTGCTCCCAGGTGCCGAAGCGCAGGCTGTCCTCGACCGCGCGCTTGAGCTCGGCCACGCCAGGCATGCCGGCATTGCGTGCCAGGTTCTGCAGGTAGCTCTCGACCTCGGCCTCGGTCGCGCCGAGCTGAAACTGCGCAGCCTGGGCCAGCATCAGCTTGCGACCGATCAGCTGGTCGAGCGCCTTCGGCCGCAGCTCCTCGAACTTCCGAATGATCTGATCTTCGGTCGGGTTCTGCAGCTTGGCCATCTCGCCCATGATGTCCTCGTCGTAGACCATCCACAGGTCGAGGTCGCTCTCGAGGATGATCTCGTCGTTGACGACCGCGACGATGCGGTCGAGCACCATGGCCTCGGCTGCGGCCGGGGGCGGAGCGAGGAGCCCAAACCCGACAGCGGTGAGGGCGAACACGACGGTTCGGGCGAGCGCGCGCACGGACATCGAATACCACCCGGTCATTGGCTCGGGAAGCGCTCGCGCAGCTCGGCCAGCAACTCGGCCTCGATCGGCACAATCCTCGCGTCCCACTCGGCCGCGACCAGCTGCTCTTGCACCTGCGGATCGTCGAAGGGCCGCGTGTGCGCAGGCACGATCTCGTCGACCTCGCCGATCAGCACCAGCTGGCCGCTGAGCACCGGCCGTGGGACCAGGTCGCCCACCGCCAGCGCAGGATCGAACAGGAAGCGGTGGTAGGCCGGGAATTCGTGGTCGTCGCGCTTCATCAGTGGCGTTCGCACCACCTCGCTCCCCATGCCAGCCACGTCATCGAGCGTCTGCTCGCCGGCCAGGATGCGCGCGATCGCCTGCTCACCTGCGTCGAAAGTATCCACTTTGACGACTCGCATGCGGCGACGCTCGGGCTCGAAGAAGCGCTCGCGCTCGCGCTCGTACCGGGTACGAAGCGACTCGGTGTCCGCGGCCACATCGGCACGCGGGAGCCGACGCTCCAGCATCGCGGCCCGCTGGAGCGAGGCCAGCTCCTCGATCACGGCCCACTCGACGCGCGGGTCCTCGGCCAGCCCCGCCTCACGAGCCTCCTGAACCAGCAGCTCCTCTTGGATCAGCGCGTCGATCAGCGCCCGGCGACCATGCGGCCCGCGGAACCGGGCCTGCCCGAACGCATCGAGCTGCGCCTGCGTGGCCTCGAGCCGCTCGGCCTCGATCACCTGCTCGCCAACCAACGCGATCGCGCCCTCGGGCACCGCGTCGACCCGAGCCTCACAGCCGAGCATGACCGTTACGGTCAGGGCGAGGCCGGTCCTCGAGGCGGGCACACCTGGACGATAGCCTCCAGCGTACCGTGGAATCCAGCCTCAGCAGCGCGGTGGACGTGGCACACCGGCTAGTCACCATGCCATGGCTCCGCGATTACGTAGTGATCGCCCCCATGCACGCAATCGGTCCACGGCGCGCCAGACAACCGAGCATTTGTGTCAGATTGAACCGCATCGCGCCGCTGCCGAGCCGGTGATCGAGACCCCACTCATGTCCGCGCAGGGGTTGCCGGGGCGCCCCGATTGCGCGTACCGGGGATTGAAAGCAATCCATCCGTAGCGATGCGTATCGGATCAGCCGCCGAGCAGGTCGGCCCGGAATATGCACTGTCAGCGCGGCGATGGGTCGTCCCCCGATCGACGTCAGCGCCGACCACCCTCGGGTTGCGTCTTCGAGCTTGGGCCTCAAGTTGGGGCCAGGGCGACACCCGGTCGCACGCAACCCATTGCGCACGCGGTCTTCGACGAGGCGTCGCGATCACTCTAATGCCGATCACTCACGGTGGTCGGGCTCGTCAACGCGTACGCCCGCAACACCAGGTTTCTGGCTTCGTATTTTTTGGAGGAGGAGTCCCTCCGGCTCCGATCGCCCGTACCGCGGGTAGTTCAGTAGCTCGGCCCGGGTCACCTCGCAAGCAGGAGAAAGAGGAGCGGTCATGGCACGCACCAAGAACACCCCAACCACCACCCCGCGTCGCGGTACTGGCCGCAAAGCGGAGACACCGCTAGGCGCCTACCTCGGCGACGTCTCCAAGGTTGATGTGTTGACACCCGAAGAGGAGAAGGCCCTCGCCGCCGAGATCGCCGAGCGTCGCCTGGGCTACTGGAAGGCGCTGCTCTCCTACCCGCCGTTCGTGAGCGGAATCGCGGACATGCTCGAGCAGGCGTTGATCGCCGACGAGTGCGAGGACATCCCCCGCGAGCTGCTCGAGCAGGCGCGCCACACCTCGCGCGCGTATCGTGACCGCGAGACCAAGTCCAACCGCGAGGCTTACCACTCCTCGCAGAAGGCCCTGGCCGCGATCATGTCGGAGCTCGACCTCGACGGGAAGTACGGCGACATGATCGCCGCCGACCTCGAGGCCATCGACGCCAACCGGCGCGAGAGCGTGACGATGCAGGTCACCTACCCGCCGAAGGGCAGCCGGCCGTTCGCCGCCTACATCCATCGGGTCCGCAGCGCGAACCAGGCTCTGCGCTACTCGAAGAACAAGTTCGTGAAGGCCAACCTGCGCCTGGTCGTGACCATCGCGCGGCGCTTCGATCACGGCTTGATGCCGCTGCAGGACCTCGTGCAGGAGGGCAACCTGGGCCTGATGAAGGCGGTCGATCGCTTCGATGGTCGCCGCGGGTACCGGTTCTCGACCTACGCGACATGGTGGATCCGGCACGCGATCAACCGCGCGCTGGCCAACAAGGGGCGCACCGTCCGACTGCCGGCGCATGTGTCCGCCGATCTGCAGCGGCTGCGTCGGGCGACCCGCGAGATCGAGGCGCGCACCGGTGAGAAGCCCACGATCCCGCAGCTGGCCAAGGAGACCGGGCTCAGCAAGGTCCGCGTCCGCAAGCTCAGCAAGCTGACCCTCGACGGCACCGTCAGCCTCGACGCGCCGGTCTCCGAGGAGGACGGACGCGGGCTGCTCGACAAGCTCGAGGATCCCTCCTCGCCCGAGGTCGCCGAGGTGCTCGAGCTCGAGGCCATGAGCGATCATCTGTACGAGACGCTGATCGGCCTGCAGCCGATCGAGCTCGACATCCTCCGTCGGCGCTACGGCATCGACGGCGGCGACACCGGCGAGTCGGAGTTCGAGCCGATGACCCTGCGCCAGCTCGGCGAGCGCCACTCGCTCTCGCGCGAGCGCATCCGCCAGCTGCAAGAGCGCGCGCTCGGGAAACTCCGTCGGGAGTTCGCCCGTAGGGAACTCGTCTAGGCCGCTCGCGGCTCCGCATCGAGCACCCCCGGCTTCGCATGAGGCCGGGGGTTTTCGTTTTCGGGGCCCCTCAACGAGGATCGGGATCTTCGTCGGCGATCGTGAGCAGGGCGTCGTCGCCGTCGAGCTCGATCTCGAAGCGCTCGAGGCTGTCGCCTGCGCACGGACCCGCGTCGCAGTAGCCAGTGCTCGGCACGAACAGCGCCCCGTGACTGCTGCAGAAGATCCGATCGGTGAGCGCCGAGTAGAAGCGGCCCTCGCCCATGTCGAGGTCGACGCCCCAGTGCGGACAGCGGTTGTGATAGGCGACCAAGCCGCTGGCGAGGCGCAGGATGAAGCCTTCTTGGCGCTGGCCTTCACGCTCGAACGGGAACTTGCGCGCCTGTCCCTGCGCGAGCCCGGCGACGCCTTCGACCCGGATCTGCACGCGCGCACGCTACTACGATCCGCGCGAGTCTTCGAGCTGATCACGCTGCTGCAGGCGCCACGCGACAAACCAGCACAGCAGCGCCCACGCGGCTCCGGCGGACCAACCGGCGAGCACGTCGCTGGGCCAGTGCACGCCCAAGTACACGCGGCTGCAGCCGACCAGCAGCGCGACCGCGACCGCGAGCGCGAACACGTAGATCTTCAAGCCGCGCCCGGACAGCACGCGCGCGAGCAGAGCACCGAGCGTCAGGTAGGTCGCCGTCGACATCAGCGAGTGTCCGCTCGGAAAGCTGGCCGTGTAGACCAGCGAGCCGTGCGGGACCAGATCGGGGCGCGGACGCTCGAACACGCCCTTGAGCCCGTAGTTGAGCAGCA
>DATLLB010000522.1:0-13062 GCA_035538075.1 Enhygromyxa sp. | reverse complement strand
TCCGGATCCATCTCGTCCTCGTCGTCCTCGGCGTCGGGATCCTTGGGGACCATGTTCATCCCGCTGCCGTCGAACGCAGGCTTGGGCTCCGCCTCCGTGTCCTCCTCGTCCTCATCCTCGTCCTCGTCGCCCTCGGTCTCGTTCTCGCTCTCGGCCATCATCTCGGCCACGGACTTGACCCGCTTGCCGCCGGGGCCGACGACCGGCTCGGCAGGCGGCTTGCCCATGTCGCCGACGACGTCCTCGTCGCTGTTGGGATCGTCGATGAGGATCGTCGGCGCCTCGGGTGCGTCGGGGAACGGCGAGTAGAACGGCTGCTCGCGCATGATCGTGTTGACCGGCCCGAGCGAGATGGTCGGCACGTAGGTGACCGCCACCAGCCCGAGCAGCATCAGGCCGATGAACGGGACCACGCCGCGGATGACCTCGCCGATCGGCTGGCGGAACACCGACGAGGCCACGAACAGGTTGATGCCGATCGGCGGCGTCAGGTAGCCGATCTCGAGGTTGACGATGAAGATGATCCCGAGGTGCACGGGATCGATGCCGAGCTCGGCCCCGATCGGAGCGATCAGCGGCGCGATGATCAGGATCGCGCTGATCGAGTCCATCAACGCGCCGACCAACAGCAGGAAGAGGTTGACGATCAGCAGGAACGTGACCGGCGTCAGGTCGCGGGCGAGGATCCAGACCACGACCTGCTGCGGGATCATCTCCTCGACCAGGAACGCGTTCAATCCGAACGCGAGCGCCATGATGATGAGGATGGTCCCCATGTTGACCACCGCCTCGGTCAGGATCTTCGGCAGCTCCTGGGCGGTGATGTTGCGGTGGATCAACAGCTCGACGACCAGCGCGTAGATGACCGAGACCGCCGCGGCCTCGGTCGGCGTGAACATGCCGGTGTAGATGCCACCGAGGATCAGCACCGGCAGCCCGAGCGCCCAGATGCCGTCGCGGAAGCGCTGCACGACGATGCGGAACTCGAACTTCTCGCGCTCGACGTTCTTGCCCTCGAACAGCGAGCGCGCGGCCATGATCGCGCCGATCATCAAGCCCGGGACCACGCCGGCGAGGAACAGCTCGGCGACGTCGATCGGCTGCGCGCTGGAGGCCACGATCGCGTAGACCAGCATCGGGATCGACGGCGGGATCAAGATCCCGAGCGAGCCGCCCGCGGTCACCAGTCCAAGCGTGAAGCGGCGGTCGTAGCCGGCCTTGACCAGCTGCGGGTACATCATCGAGCCGATCGCGATGACCGTGACCGGGCTCGAGCCCGAGATCGCCGCGAAGATCACACACGAGAACACGGCCGCGACCGCGAGCCCGCCCGGCATCCAGCCGACCAGCGCGCGGGCGAAGTCGACGAGCCGCTGGGCGATCCCGCCGGCGCTCATGATCGAGCCGCTGACCACGAAGAAGGGGATCGCCAGCAAGACGTTCTTGCCCATCATCTCTGCGGCCTTGTCAGGCAGCAGATCGAGCGTCTCGATGCCCTTGAAGTCGGCGCCCAAGAACACGAAGCACATGATCGCGAGCACGCCGATGATCACGAACAGCGGCATGCCGAGCACGACCATGCCGGCGAGCGCCGCCAGCAACAGCGTGAGGCCCATGCCGGTCCCGACCTTGGGACCTTCGGTCGTGAGGCCTTCGTCGGCCATCGCCGTGAAGGCCAGCAGCGCGACGAACAGGAACACGCACAGCGTCCCGATCGCGGTCGCGCGCTTGCGGATGTTTTCGGACACCGGTTCAGCCAACTTCATCGTCCGTCCTCCTCTTCGTCGTTGGTGTCGTGCGATGGTTCGTTGGCGTCAGGTGGAGGTGCTTGTTTGGCCGCCGGTTCTTTGGCCGGTTCTTTAGATGATGACTTGGCCGCCGCTTCGGCTTCCTTGGCCTTGAGCTCGCGCAGCTCGGGCGGCAGCTCGTCGAGCTCGCCCTTGAACGCCAGCACGCCGATGCCGATGAAGCGCACGCCCATCAGCACGTACGCGATCGGGACGATCGAGAAGCTCGCCCACTTGGGAATCTCGATGCCGTCGTGCAGACCGCCGAGGTGATTGGACGTGGTCCACTGATCCTTCATGGAGACCACCCACTCGTAGGCGAGGTAGGCGAGCAGCATGCAGAACGCCGCCGTCAGCAGGCCCGAGAGCAGGCCGCTGATGCGCTTGAGATGCTCGGGCAGGGCCTTCTGCACGGCCTCGACCTTGAGGTGGAGGTTGTCCTTGGTCGCCATCGAGGCGCCGAGGAACGCCACCCACAAGGTCAGGATCAACCCGAGCGGCTGCGCCCACGCGAGCCCGGCCGGAAACATGCCGCAGTGGAAGCTGTAGTCGTCGGCCTGGTGGAGCTCGATGCACTCGGCCTGCTCGAGCTTGCCGGTCCCGAACAGCAGCACCATCAACACGTAGCTGCCGAGGATCGTCGCGACCGTATAGATCGCACACTTGAGGTGAGGGAGCGGCTCGCCGTGGATCTCCTTGGCGGTCTTGCCGGTCTCATCACCGACATTCCACAAGGGTCGGCGCGAGGCCATGCGGAAGCCGAGGTAGACGAACACCGCGATCAACACCAGCGTGACCGGACCCGAGATGTCCTGCAGGGTCTGCCAGGTCGAGGTGTCACGCTCGGCGCCGATCCACTTGCCGACCTTGTTGGCCAGCACGCTCTCGGGATCGGCGTAGCGGCGATGCACGACCGCCAGGAACACCACCACCGACATGATCAGGAGCGAGAACACGACGATGGCTCGCTCGATCTGGTAGAGCCAGTGGTTCAGCTTCTTGAGGGACTCCACCGAAGCATCGTACCGATGACCAGCCCGCAGGAACAGGAGCAAGACAAACACATCGAGGCCCGGCGGATGGGATCCGGCCGGGCCTCGCGTGAAGGGTGTTGGGGCGTGAAAACTACGCACCCAGAGAAAAGCTTAGAGGTGCTTGACGATGGCGTCGTAGAAGCTCGAGCCGTACTTGTCGGTGAACGACTTGTGGGTCGGCTTGGTGGCCTTCTTGAAGGCCTCGAGCTCGGCGCTGGTCGGCTTGTGGACCTGGATGCCTGCATTGCCGAAGTTGTCGATCAGGTCCTGCTTGATCGCGCGGACCTTCTTGCGGCCCCACGCCGACTCTTCCTTCATGTCGGCGGCGATCAGTGTCTTGACGTCGTCCGGCAGCGCCTCCCAGGTGGGCTTGTGCATGATCGCCATCGCCGGCTGGTAGCTGTGCTCGGTGAGCGTGAAGTGCGTGATTGCCTGGAACCACGAAGCCGCGAAGGTGAACAGCGGGGTGTTGTCGAAGCCGTCGACGACACCGGTCTGCAGGGCGGTCATGACCTCGGTGACCGGGATTGGCTCGGGCGAGGCACCCAGCGCGCGCCAGGTGTTGATGTGCACGTCATGCGACTGCGAGCGCATCTTCTTGCCCTTCAGATCGCCCGTGCCCTTCACGAAGCCGAAGTTGGTGCCGATCGAGCGGTGCCCGTTCTCGGAGAAGAACAGCAGCTTGAGGCCGGCCTTGTCGAGCAGGCGATCGATGTCGCCGAGCACCTTGTTGTCGATGATGTCGTCGGCCGCCTTGTCGCTGGGGAACAGGTAGGGCAGCTCGAACGCGGCGAATTCGGGGATGATGCTGGCGAGCGCGGCGGTGGTCCCGGCCCAGCCTGCGATGCCACCCTTGCGGCAGCGGCTAGCCGTGGAGTCCTCGTCACCCAGCGCTCCACCGAGGTAGACCTTGATCTTCACGCGACCGTCGGTGCCCTCCTTCACCCGCTTCTTGAGCCGGGACGTGTGCGCCGACCAGGGCGTGCCCTCGGGCGCGACGGTCGCGAACTTGAGGGTGATCTCGGCTTCGCCAGCGTGGGCCTTGGGTCGACCGATGAAGAAGGTCGAAACGGCGGCAGCAGAACCGGCGAGGAAGTTGCGGCGGGTGGTCTCGAGTGGCTTCTTCGGTTCGGTCATGAGCGTGGCCTTGGACGGGGTCATGGAGTTCTTCTTCACGAGCGCTTTGCAGATCGAGCAGACTCGTGCATGAGCTGTTGCTCACTCTTTGGGGATCTACTCAGCTGCTGATCGATCGAACAAGCCACGTCTGGATCGACGCGTAACGTGGCCTAAACAGGGTTTATTGGCGGAAGGCGGCTTTGTCCAGGAGGCGCGTCGCCGCCTTCACGCTACCGAAGAGACGTTCAGGTCAGAACCACTCTTCTTCTTCGGCGAGCTTCAGCAGCTCTTCGGCCTTCTGCTTCTCGACCTGCATCTCGGGGAGGATCTCGGCCGGCACCGTGTTGATGTCGGCGTCGATGACCTCTTGCAGGAGGCGCTTGAACATGTCCTCGTCGTCGAGCTTGCGCGCGAGGTTCTCGGCCATCAGCACCTTGGTGCCGAGGAAGTACGGAGCGATCTCGAGCGACTTCTCGTAGTGCTCCTTCGACTTCTCGGGATCGCCTCCGGCGAACGCCGGCGCGACCGCATAGAAGGCGCCGAAGTAGCGGTGCGGGCCGCCGTGATAGAAGTTGGGATCGAGCTGCAGGGCCCGGTCCATCGTGGCCTTGATGTTGTCCTTCTGCCCGACCAGCACGCCGAAGCCCGACGCGCGCGCCCACTTGCCGAGCGCGGTCGCGTACCAGTACATGGCCGGCAGGCCCTCGATCCCGACCACGCCGATGACCTCGTGGTACTTGCCCTTCTCGCGCATCTTCTCGGCGAACTCGGGCGAGGCGGCGACCAAGGCCCGCTCACCCCACCACACGGCGCGATTCATGAAATCGAGGTACGCAGCCTCGTCGCTGCGCAGGTAGGAGTCGGCCGTGAAGTAGTAGGCGCGGGTCATGTGCGCCAGCATCTCGGCATTCTCGGCGGTGGCCGGGACCTCGGCGCAGCGATCGGCCGGCGTGGTCGTGCCGGGCTTGCAACCCAGCGCACCTTCCCAGGCTGCGATCGCTTCGAGCACCTTGTCCTTGCTCTCGGCCCGGGCATTCCAAGCTGCCAAGCCGGCCTCCATCGTGGACGAAGGGGCCTTCTCGCCGCCGTCCGTCTTGCCGGAGTCGGGCGTCTTGGTCTCCTCTTCCCACACGGCCGTGCGACCCTTGCAGGCGCCGGCGAAGGTCAACGCGATGGCCAGGGCGGCGAACTCGATCGAACGCTTGTTCATGTCGGGCAATCCTCGGAACGTGCGCGAGCGAGCGCTGGCACGTCACCATCGCATATACCGCCGGGACCCCCGCGGTCAACACGGATCGCTCCGCACGGGCCTGCGCCGAGCGACTCGGCTCCCAGACGCACCGTCCCAATCGCGCCAGTAATCGGTCGGTTATGCTCGCGGCCGTGTCCGTCCCCGAGCAACGCGAGCGCGAGCTGAACCCCTCGTTGCTGGCGATCTGGGCGATCGCGGCCGCGTTCACCACTTATTTCTGCATGTACTCGTTTCGCAAGCCGTTCGCGGCCGCGCCGTTCGACGGCGAGGTGTTCGGCATGCAGCTGAAGATCGCGCTGGTGCTGAGCCAGGTGATCGGCTACGCGCTGTCCAAGTTCATCGGCATTCGGCTGGTGAGCGAGACGCCGCCGCAGCGCAGAGCGTGGACCCTGATCGCGCTGGTCGGCTTCGCCGAGCTCGCGCTGATCGCCTTTGGTCTGCTGCCGCCGGCCGGCAAGGTGGTGGCGATCTTCTTCAATGGTCTGCCGCTCGGCGCGGTGTGGGGGCTGGTGTTTGGCTTCCTCGAGGGCCGCCGCACCACCGAGCTGCTCGGGGCCGGGCTCTCGGCTTCGTACATCGTCGCGAGCGGGATCGTGAAGTCGGTCGGTCTGCTGCTGATGAACGCGGGCGTGCCCGAGGGCTGGATGCCGGCGACCACCGGGGCGCTGTTCCTGCCGCTGTTTCTGCTCGCGGTGCTGGCCCTGTCCAAGCTGCCGCCACCGAGCCGCGCCGACATCGAGGCCCGCACGCAACGCGAGGTCATGGACGGCTCCGAGCGCCGCGCGTTCTTCCTCCGGTTCGCGCCCGGGCTGATCTCGCTGACCGCTCTCTACGTGTTCCTGACCGCGTACCGGGACTTTCGCGACAACTTCTCGGCCGACGTGTTCGCGCAGCTCGGGGTGCTCGACACTGGCGTGTTCGCGAAGACCGAGTCGCTGGTCGCCGCCAACGTGCTGCTCACGCTCGCGGCGATCTATTTGATCAAGAGCAACCGCCGCGCGCTGCTGGCCATCCACTGGTTGATGGCCGTCGGCGCAGCGCTGATCGCCGGGGCCACGGCCGCGTTCCAGCTCGGCCTGATCGACGGCGTGTGGTGGATGATCCTCAATGGGGTCGGGCTCTACCTCGGCTATGTGCCGTACGGGTGCGTGCTGTTCGATCGACTGATCGCCGCGACCGGCGTGGTCGCGACCTCGGTGTTCATGATCTACGTGACCGACGCCTTCGGCTATGTCGGCTCGATCGGCGTGCTGCTGTTCAAGCACTTCGGCCCGCAGCTGAGCTGGCTCGAGTTCATGGTCCGCTTCTCGTGGGTGACCGCGGCGGTCAGCGGGATCGGCTTCGTGATCAGCGGCATCTACTTCGCCCGCATCACGCGGAGCGGGAGGAGTCCGTCTTGAACACACGAAATAGCCAGACCAGCGCGGGCGCGAACAACAGCGAGCCGCCGAGCAGCACCCACGGCAGCGCCGCCAGCACGGCCGGCTCGGCGCCAGCTTGCTCGACGCGCAGGCCGGGCAGCAGCAGGTGCCCATCCATCGCCAGACCCCAGCCGAGCACGATGCACGCGACCTGAGCCATCACCAGCATGCGCGCGAGCTTCGAGCGCCCGCCCAGCAAGGCCACGATCGCCCCGCCGGCCAGCGCCGCGGTCAGCAGCTGCGCGGGGATCGACCACGGCGCCTCGAGCAGGTTGGTGTAGAGCGTCGGGCTCTCGACGCGAGCGCGCCACAGCACCAGCAGCGCGAGACAGAACGCGACCAGCTCGGACAGCAGCGCGCGGCGACGAAAGTCGTCGCTCAGCTGCGGCTCGCCAGCGAGCTCGGCCTCGCGCGCGAGGTAGACGGCGGCCAGCAGCGCGAACAAGGCCAGCGAGAAGACTCCGACCGCGATCGCGAAGGGCGTCGTCCAGCCGGCCAAGAAGCCCGAGCTCGCGTACACGTTGCCGTGGCTGTCCGCGCTCAGCTCGATCGCGCCGGACGAGACCGCGGCCACGATCATGCCGAGGAACACGGGCGTCAGCGCGCTGGCCCACGCGAACACCCGCCCCCAGCGCGCGCGGGTCTCGTTGGGCTGCAGACCGTAGGCCCGAAACACGAACGCGGATCCACGCAGCACGATGCCGACCAGCGCGAGCACGATCGGGATGTGCAGGGCCGTGCTGACGACCGCGAACGCGTCCGGGAACACGCTGAACAGCACCACGACCACGAAGATCATCCAGATGTGGTTGACCTCCCAGATCGGCGCGATCGCTTCGGCGACCAGCTCGCGCTGGCGCTCGCGTCGAGGCCCGCGCGCGAGCAGGTCCCACACGCCGCCGCCAAAGTCGGCGCCGGCCGTGAGCACGTAGAGCCCGACCGCGCCGCCGAGCAGCGCGAACACCTGCATCGGCGTCACTTCTTCACCTCCGTGGCCAGCACGTGGTTCTTGAGCAGCACCAGCACGACCACGCCGAGGAACATGTAGAGCAGCGTGAAGCCGATGAACGGCACGACCAGCTGGGGCATCGGCGTGACCGCGTCGGCGGTCTTCATGATCCCGGCGATCACCCACGGCTGGCGGCCGACCTCGGTCACGGTCCAACCCGCTTCGATCGCGATCAGCCCGAGCGGAGCCGCCCACACGGCGAGCCGCAGATAGCCGCGACGCTCCCACGGCGGCGGCCGACCTCGCCAGCGCGCGCCGATCCACGCCAGCGCCCCGAGCCCGACCACGCCCAGCATCGCGAAGCCGCACGCGACCATGATCTGAAAGGCGATGTGCACGATCGGGACCGGCGGCCACAGCTCGGGCGCGACCTGGTCGAGGCCCTGGACCTCGGCGTCGAAGTCCGAGAACGCGGCGAAGCTCGCCGCTCCGGGGATCTCGATCGCGTAGCGAAGCTCGCGGGCCTCGACGTCCGGCCACCCGCCGATGGCCAGCGGCGCGCGGGTCTGGGTCTCGAACAGCCCCTCGGCGGCCGCGAACTTGACCGGCTGGTGCTCGGCGATGTGCTTGGACGAGAGATCGCCGCTGATGATCTGCGCAGGCGTGGCCACCAGCGCGAGCCCGAGCGCGAGCCGAAAGGCCTCGCGGTGCAGCGCGCTGCCGGGATCACGACGCAGCGCCCACGCGTGGATGCCCATGACCACGAACGCGACCGCGGCGTAGGCCGACAGCGACACGTGCAGCGCCTGGCTGAAGAACGCGTCGTTGAACATCGCTTCCCACGGACGGATGTTGGTGAACCGACCGTCGACGACCTCGAAGCCCGCCGGCTGGTTCATCCACGCGTTGACCGAGGTCACGAAGATCGCCGAGAGCAACCCGCACGCAGCCACGCCGAGCCCGGTCGCCAGGTGCACGCGCGGCCGCAGCCGGTCCCAGCCGTAGAGGTACAGGCCGAGAAAGATCGCCTCGAGGAAGAACGCAAAGCCTTCGAGCGAGAACGGCATGCCGACCAGCGGCCCGGCGTGGCGCATGAACTCCGGCCACAGGAGCCCGAGCTCGAAGCTCAACACCGTGCCCGACACGGCCCCGACCGCGAACAGGATCGCGGTGCCCTTGGCCCACCGCTTGGCCAAGTCCAGCGCCGCCGGATCGCCGCTCCGCTGGTGCCGCCACTCGGCCAGCACCATCAACAGTGGCATCGCCATGCCTGCGATCGCGAACAGAATGTGGAACGCGAGCGACATCGCCATCTGGCTGCGGGCGGCGAGCAGATCTTGCATCTCTCGTTCTTTCTACCCCTTCGTGCACCGCCCGGGAGCGCTTGGCAACGCAGTCACGTCGGCGTCGCAGCGTGCGCGAGGCAAATCTTGCAGAGAAGGGGCGCTAGCCAGCGTCCCCACACTCGCACTATCGTGATCGCTCGAAGGTCACGACCGAGCGATGGAGCACCCGACCGTAGCCCCGAAGCCCATGACCTTCTTCGAAGAGGTCACCAACTACGTCGGCTTTGGCACTCGCGACTCGGCTCGGCTGCTCGAGTTCTTGCCGGTCGCGGCCCCGCACTTCGAGCGCATCTCGGAGCACTTCTACGAGCGCATCCTCAGCCACCCGCAGGCACACGAGGCGATCTCGGGCGGCACCGAGCAGGTCGAGCGGCTCAAGCGGACGCTGGTCGAGTGGATGCGAAGCGGGCTCGCGGGCCCGCACGACGAAGACTTCTGCAAGCGTCGCGCGCGGATCGGCCACATCCACGTGCGCATCGGCCTGCCGCAGCGCTACATGGTCACGGCCATGAACGTCATGCGCCTCGACTTTCGCGACGTGGTCAACGCCGAGCTCGTCGACCGACCGCGCGCCGAGCTCGACGAGCTGCTCAACGCGCTCGATCGACTGTTCGACCTCGAGCTCGCTATCATGCTCGAGACCTACAAGCTCGAGGCCGAGGATCGCCTGCGCCGGCGCGAGCGGCTCGCGACCATCGGCCAGCTCGCCGCCAGCATCGGGCACGACCTGCGCAACCCGCTGAGCGTGATCGAGTCGTCGCTCTACATCCTGCGCCGGCGCATGCAGGACGACCCGCGCGCGAGCAAGCACGTCGAGAAGATCGCCAGTCAGATCGACGAGTGCGACGCCATCATCACGCACCTGCTGGAGATGGCCCGCAACCAGCCGCCGCGGCGCGAGCGAGTGGTCGCGGCCGATCTGCTCGAGAGCGCGATCGAGACCGCGCGGGTGCCCGACAGCGTCACCGTCGAGCGCCAGGGCTTCGCCGATCTGGTCCTGTGGGTCGACGCGGCGCTGATCAAGCAGGCGCTGGTCAACGTGCTGATCAACTCGGTGCAGGCGCAGCACGGCCGCGGCGGCCACATCCACGTGCACGCCAGCGTCGACGGCGACGACGTGACGATTGCCGTGGGCGACGCCGGGCCGGGCTTCGATCCTGACACTCTGCCTCTCATCTTCGAGCCTTTGGTCACGACCAAGTCGAGCGGCACCGGCTTGGGTCTAGCCCTGGTCAAGAGCGTCATGGAGCGTCATGGTGGGCATGTGAGCGCAAACAATCGCGCCGCTGGTGGCGCTGAGGTTAGGCTGTACCTCCCGAACTCGCTACCACCCACGCCGCAATGAGTCCTCAACCAACCTCGGTCCTCGTCATCGACGACAACGCCGACCTCGCAGAGAACATCGCCGAGATCCTCGAGGACTGTGGCGTCGACGTTCAGCTCGCCGCCAACGCCAAGGAAGCGCTGGCGTGCTTCGACCAGCGCAAGTGGAACCTCGTGGTCACCGACGTCCGGATGCCGGGCATCGACGGGCTCGAGCTGCTGTCGCTGATCAAGGAGCGCAGCCCGGGCACGCCGGTACTGGTGATGACCGGCTTCGCCGATCGCGAGACGGTCGCGCGAGCACACCACTCGGGCGCGCTCGCGGTCGTGCACAAGCCGATCGATCTCGACGCCTTCATCGAGCTGGTCGAGCGCGTGGCCGCGGCCGAGGAGGCGATCTTGGTGGTCGAGGACGACGTCGCGCTGTGCGGCAACCTGACCGACATCCTGTGCGAGCAGCAGGGCGTGCTCCCCCACCCTGCGACCAGCATCGCGCTCGCGCGAAAGCTCGCCGCCGCGGTCGACTTCAAGGCTGCGCTAATTGATCTGCGGCTGCCCGACGGCAGCGGCTTGATGCTGGCCCGCGAGCTGCACCAACGCGCCGACGGCAGCCGCCGCCCGGTGATCGTGATGACCGGCTACCCCGAAGAGCTCGAGTCGACGCGCGAAGACTTGGTCGTGCTGACCAAACCGTTCCCGGTGCCCAAGCTGCTCGAGCACCTGCGCGAGCTGGCGTAGTTCCGCGTCCGCTCTCGGCCTCATCGCTTGGATAGTCATGCCTCCGACGCAGCACTTGGCCGATGCGCACATCCTCCTGGTCGATGATCACGACGACCTGGTCGAGAACCTGACCGAGATCCTCGAGGAGGAGGGCGCCCGCGTGACTCGGGCCGCGCGGGCCAGCGAGGCGGTCGAGCGCGCGAAGGCGGGCTTCGACGTCGCGCTGGTCGACATCCGCCTGCCCGACGCGACCGGCCTCTCGTTGCTGCCGCAGCTCAAGCAGTCGGGCGACGGACACGGCGAGGTCTTGCTGATCACCGGCAACGCCTCGCTCGACGACGCGATCGCGGCGGTCGGCCAGGACGCGTACGCCTACGTGCTCAAGCCCTTCGACCCCGCCGATCTGCTGGCCACGGTCGGTCGCGCGCTGGAGAAGGTCCGCCTCCAACGAGGCTCGCGCGAGCTCGAGCGGCGGGCCCGGATCGCCGAGAAGCTCGCCGCCGTCGGCACGCTCTCGGCCGGCCTCGCCCACGAGATCCGCAACCCGCTCAACGCCGCGAGCCTCCAGCTGCAGCTGCTCGAGCGTCGGGTCAAGCGGATTGCGAGCGACGACCCCAAGCTGCTCGAGCCGATCGAGATGGTCCAGCGCGAGCTCGCTCGGCTCTCGCACCTGGTCGAGGACTTCCTGCGCTTCGCTCGACCGGCCGACCTCTACCTGCGCCGCTTCGACGGCAGCGCGATGATCCGCCACGTCGTCGAGCTGCAGCGGCCCGAAGCCGAGCGCCTCGGCATCGAGCTGCGCGCCGAGCTGCCCGACGAGACCCTCTACGTCAACGGCGACCGCGACAAGCTCCAGCAGGTCGTGCTCAACGTGGTCCGCAACGCGATCGAGGCGCTCGAGGAGACCGGCGGCAACGTGGTGGTCTCGCTCGCGCGAGCCGACGGCGGCATGCTGCTGCTGCGCACCGCCGACGACGGCCCCGGCATCCCCGACGACATCCGCTCGCGCATCTTCGAGCCGTTCTTCTCGACCAAGCCGATGGGCACCGGGCTCGGGATGGCGATCTGTCACTCGCTCGTGCATCAGCACGGCGGCGCGATCGAAGTGCACTGCGACGGCGGCACCCAGGTCGACATGCTGCTGCCGTCGGGCTGAGCGTCGATTCGGCGCAGCACCCGGCTTCACAACGCCGGCGACGCCCGCTCGACAGTCAGACCGCCCGCGCAATACTGCTGGAACAACCGCGGAGATCGGCATGAGCATCAACGGAAAGGTCGCTCTCGTCACCGGCGCCGGGCAGGGAATCGGCCGGGCGATCGCACTCAGGCTGGCGAACGACGGCGCCGACATTGCGATCGTCGATCGCAAAGAAGAGCAGATGACGGCCGTCGCCGACGAGGTGCGGAAGCTCGGCCGCAAGTGCACGACCTTCCACGCCGACGTGTCCAATCGCGACCAGGTATTTGCCGCCGTCGATCATGCAGAGAAGGAGCTCGGCGGCTTCGACATCATCGTCAACAACGCTGGCATCGCCTCGATTCAGGCCATCGCCGACGTCACGCCCGCGGAGATCGACAAGATCCTGAAGGTCAACGTCGAAGGCGTGCTGTGGGGCATTCAGGCGGCGGCCAAGAAGTTCAAGCAGCGCGGGCACAAGGGCAAGATCATCAGCGCGTCGTCGATCGCGGGCCACGAGGGCTTTCCGCTGCTGGGCGTGTACTCGGCGACCAAGTTCGCCGTCCGGGCGCTGACCCAGGCGGCGGCGAAGGAATTCGCGGCCGACGGCATCACGGTCAACGCCTACTGCCCCGGCGTGGTCGGTACCGATATGTGGGTCGAGATCGATCGACGAATGGCCGAGATCACCGGAGCGAAGATCGGCGAGAGCTACGAGAAATTTGTCGGCGGCATCGCGCTCGGCCGGGCCGAGACGCCGGAGGATGTCGCCGCGTTCGTCTCCTATCTGGCCGGGCCCGACTCCGACTACATGACCGGCCAGGCGATCAACGTGGACGGCGGGCTGGTGATGGGGAGCTGACGGTCATGCCACGGTTTCGTCGGGAATCATTACAGACTAGACGCGACGCGCCCACGCGGCCCGGCCTCTGAG
>DATLLB010000521.1:0-2439 GCA_035538075.1 Enhygromyxa sp. | reverse complement strand
CACTCGGGCCACCACCACGGTCCCGCGCACGGCGATCGGCCGCGCGAGCACCAGCACCAGCTCGCGCAGCCGCACCGTCAGCGGCAGCTACGAGTCGCGCGGCAGCGCCACGAGCGGGCGCGCCCCGGCCCCGCGTCGCGAGGTCGTGACGCCGCCGCGCGAGCGCCCGGCCGAGCGAGCGGAGCGTCCAGCGGCTCGTGCCGCCGTCGCGCCGCCGCGTCGACCCGGCGCCGAAGAAGAGGATGTCACCGTCGTGATCAAGCACGCCGCGCTGCGCAAGGGCGAGGCTCCGCCCGAGGAAGACGACGATCAGGCCGCGCGCCGCCGGGCGAAGAAGTCCGTGCGCATGCCGGCCCGCGGCCGTCGCAAGGCCGGACGTCGCTAGCGATCACGAGCGAGCAACGAAAAGAGGGACCCTTCGCGGTCCCTCTTTTCAATTTCGGCTTGTCGATCGATCGGGCCGGAAAGCCCCGCGCAAACGGTGCAAAACTGGTATAAGGCGGAGCAACGAGGTCTCTCATGCGCAAGATCGTGCTCAAGTCTCTGCTCGCGGCCGTCCTCGCGGTCACCGTGTCCACCACCGCCTGCAACAAGGGCGATCCCAATGCGCTCGAGACCCACGTCGAGAACCTCGGGGACGCGGAGAAGCGGGGCGACGCGATCAAGCAGCTCGAGCGCATCGTCTCGGGCATCGCCACCGATCCCAACGATGTCGACCGTCGCAACAAGTTCGCCGAGGTCGTCGTGCCGAAGCTGGCCGAGATCTACGACGCCGACGACGTCGCGCCGTACCGCGACCAGATCCTCGACATGGCGCTCAAGATGAAGCGGCCGGAGGCGGTCGTGATCTGGTCGAAGGCGGTCGCGGTCGAGTCCTCGAGCGGCATCGACGGCTCGGCCGAGGGCCAGAAGCGGGCGATCATGGCGCTGCAAGGCATCCGCGACGCCAATGCCACGGCCGCCGCAGGCGACGTCATCACCGCCTTCAAGACGCTGATGGAGAAGCCCAGCAAGGACATGGCCTCCGGCCAGGAAGGCGTGCTGCGCTTCGAGATGGCCAAGACCCTCGGCGCGCTCAAGTCCAAGGAGGCCGTCGATCCGCTGCTGGCCGCGCTCGCGGCCCCCGAGACCGAGCAGCCCAAAGGCATCTACAAGGCCGCCATCGATGCGCTCGGTCAGATCGGCGATCCGAAAGCCGTCGACGCGCTGATCACCGTGCAGTTCTCGGTCGCCGACGCGCCCGGCACCCAGTCGATCGGCGAGCGGGCCATCCGTGCGCTCGGAGCCATCGGCGCGCCCGCGGTGCCCAAGCTGGTCGAGACCATGGAGGGCAAGAACGAGGCGGTCAACAAGCTCGCCGCGCAAAACGACGTCGACGTCCAGCTCGTCCAGCAGCTCGCGGTCAAGATCCTCGGCGTGGTCGGCTCGTCCGACGCCGCCCCGTCGATCATCGCTTACATGCCGCAGCGCGACTGTGGCGGTGACACGGTCGTCGATCCCAAGACGCTCGAAGACTTCGACGTCGCCATGGCGGGCAACTTGCGAGCCTTCGCGGCCAACTCGCTCGGGTTCATCGGCGATCCCTCCGCCATCGAGCCGCTCTGCAAGTGTCGCAACGCGACCCACAACCCGGGCGACCTGTGGGAGATCACCGCGGGGCTCGGTCGCATCGGTGACAAGGAGGGCAAGGCGTTCGAGTGCTTGCAGAAGATCGTCACCGACAACTACTACTCGTTCGAGTCCGACGAGGACGAGGACGCGGCCGCCAAGGCGGCCAAAGAGGAGTTCAAGTACGAGATCCGCTGGCAGGGCATCCGCTACCTGATCCTCGCCGCGCCGCACGACAAGACCGCCGAGATCAAGGCCGCGATCGATGGCAACGACGCCAAGGTCAAGGCCGAGGTCGAGAAGCTCGGCTGGGCGACCGGCATCGCCGTGCTCGAGGAGTGCAAGGACGACAAGGGTTGCTACGAGAAGATCATGAGCGACTCGACCAAGCCCTGGTTCGATCGCGAGCTCGCCGCGTTCAACTTCGCCCGTCGCTCGGAGCCCGGTGACATCGAGTCCGCGGCCAAGCTCGCCAAGGCCTTCAAGACCCGTGACCCCGAGGCCCGCATCCACATCGCGTGGTTGACGGCCAAGGTCGCCGCCGGCAAGCCGTGCCCGGCCTGCGCCGCGGCGCTCGAGGACGTGATGAAGGCCGAGGAGCTGACAAAGGAGCCGACCATGCAGGGCGCGTGGCTGACCGCCCGGCAGTCGATCTCCAAGCTCACGGGTGGCAGCGGCGGCGGCGAGTAGTCGCTAAAGCGCTCGCGGCTGCGAATCGAACGGCACGCGCTCGCGCGTGCCGTTTTGCGTTTGCAGGGCTGGATCGCCGACCCCCTCGAGCCGCTGCTCGAGCTCGTCGAGCAGCCGATCGTCGACCAGGCCACGCTGCCG
>DATLLB010000520.1:0-3968 GCA_035538075.1 Enhygromyxa sp. | reverse complement strand
CTCCTCGGCCTTTTCGATTCTCGAGCCATCGCCGGAGGGCTTCGAGCACGCGCTCGCTCAGTCCTTGGCCACCGGCAGCGGTCCGGCGTTCAAGTTGATCGTCTTGTGCTCGCCGGTGGTCGGTCGGTCCGACGTCGAGTCTTCGGCCTCGAACTCGACGGTGACGTCGAGATCGGTGGCCGCCTCCGCCACCGCGCGCGCGGCCGGGGCCAGCTCGGCGAAAGCCTCGCGAAAGCGGTTCGAGTCCCACACCGAATGCACGGCGAAGCCGAGCGCGAACACCTTGTCCTCGTCGCTGGTGCCCTTGCGCTCGAGGATCTCGGCCATCTGCTGGCGCATCATCAGGCGCTCGTCTTCGTTGGCGCCGAGCTGGCCGCTGACGAGCAGCGTGACGATCTTGCGGCGCACGACCTCGAGCGGGACGTCGGTGAGCAGCTCGCGGACGACCTTGGCGCGCTGGACCGGGAGCGACGCGCCCCACGTGCGGGGCGCGACGACGCCAGCGCCGGTGTCGGTGATGCCCTTGCTCGCGAAGGTGGGCGCGCTGGCGGTCGCTTCCTCGACGGTCGGGAGGTTGATGGCGACCGCTTTCAAGAATTCCTCGCCCATGAAGTCGAGCAGGATGAAGCCGAGCGCGTAGGCCTTCTCCTGATCGGGGATCTTGCGATCGTCGACCTCGCGGATCTGGCTGGCGAGCTCCTTTTGATCCTGCAGCGAGAGGTTCTGACGGCTGCCCGTGATCATCGTGCTCGAGTGGATGCGCGAGCCGTCGAAGTCCTTGTCCTTCATGACGTCGACGACGATGCGCACCCGCTGCAGCGCGCGACGGCGATCGATCTGCGCGTCGATGATTCCGAGCAGCTGATCGACCACATAACCGGGCCCAATCGAGACGTGCTCGTCACCGAGACGGGCCGTGAACACGCGCGAGCGCAAGATGACCGCCGCGCCGAGCCCCGACGCCACCGCCAGACCCGCCCGCCCAATCGCAGACTCACCGTCGGCGAACCCGGCGTCGATCAGCGCCAGATGAGCGAAGATCGCCAGGAAGCCGTTGAGCAACAGGTACACCCACGCGAAGTGGCTGGTCGCGATGACCTTGATCGGCTCGTCGCGATAGCGCGAGAGCAGCTCGACGAGCGAGGTGCCCAGGCCGACTCCGAATGCGAGGACCCAGTCCATGCGGTTGGAAATGTATCAGGCCAGCGTTGGGCCGTGCTTTGGTCCCCAATCCCAAGCCCATCCTCGGGGTAGGGCCACGCCCGCGCAGCTGAACCGAACTAAGGCAATTGTGGCCGACTCCGCTAACAGATCAACTCACAGCCGACCAGATGATCTGATCCGGGACCCCGTCCCAACGACCACACCCAACTAAGCCACGAGGAAGCGCCCACCACCGAACCACGAGGAAGCGCCCACACGAGCCACGAGGAAGCGCCCACACGAGCCCGCAAGGACCCCCCTCCGGGGGTCACCACGTGCCCATCAAAATCAACGACCCGAGAGCGAAGCGAGCGGCGCAAACGATAGCGGCCGCGGGGGGCTAAGTAGTAACGCGCTGCCCACCCCGAGTGAGCGCTGCGACGGTGTACTCGCCGGCTTGGCTCAGATCGATGAGCCCCTCTTTGGAGAGCCCTTCGAGCGCCTGGCGAATGCGGGGTGGCGGATGGTTGACCCGCATGCGAAGCTCGAAATCCGTGGCGGCGCCGCCAACATCGGCGAGGTAACGCAACACGGCTCGCTGCACGTGATCGAGTCGAACGTCGCGGTCCTCTACGATTTGCCAGAACAGACTCTTGTCCGTCGGGCGCTCTGCCAGCTTCGCCACGCCTTCGACTCTAGCCGGGACGTCAGGGGCGTCAAGCGCGAAGTTGGACGAAAGACCAGGGCGGGCGCTGAGCGCCGTGGCAGCGTGTTTTGGCGGACTACGGCGAGGAACGAGGCGGCGGGTTGCGCCGGGAGCGGGCGACGGCTTGCTCCTCCTCGGTGCACGATCTCTCGTAGGTCAAGCTCGCGTCGCGGCCCAGGCGGTGGAGGCACTCGCGGACCAAGTCCTCGCCGTCGATCACATGGATCGTGGTGTAGAGCAGCGGCTCGTTGCGCAGGTCGTCGTCGATCGTGGCGGGGAGAATGACGAGCGGCGACGTCGAGGTCCATCCGATCTGGATGGGCTCGCCGAGGCGCAGCGCCTCGACGACCGGATGATCATGGTCTGAGAACAACGCCCGAGTGCGCGCGCGGTTGTGGGGATTCGTGCACGCCCAGGTGCAGTGCTCCGCGCCTTCGAGCTGCGCCTGCTCGGGCGTGGGGTTGTCGGGCAGCAGCGAGTAGAGGGCGTGCTCGTGGAGATCGGGGCGCTCGGGTGGATTGGGGCTGCCACGGATGATCGCGGCTCGAGCTTCTCGCCAGTCTTGGTGGTTCGCGGCGGGAGACGGGCTGTGATCTTCTTCTGCGAGCTCACGCTCGATCGCAGGATCGGGCTCGGGCTCGGGCGTGACCGCGGGACTCGGCTGGATCGGCGCGCTCGGCTGCGGAGCACAGGCGCTCGCCAGTCCTGCGATCAGGGCGATCAGGAGCGTGCGAACCACCTCGCCAGTCACGAGCCGCGAGAAGGCGACCGTCACCGAAGGTTCCGCAGCGATCAGCCCTCGTCGGGCTCGAGACCGGCCGCGGCCGGCGACTCGGCCCGCAGCGCCCGAGCAGCGCGGACGATCGGAGCGATCAGCTCTGGTCGCGAGGCCACGTCGCGCGCAGCCTCGTCGAGCTGCGACCACGGGTAAGTCGAGACCGACACGCCGAGCCAGCCGAACGTGCCGATCAATCCGCGATTGAGTCGGTTGTCGGTGACCGCGACCACGCGCATGTGCACGCGCTCGAGCGTGGCCACGATCGCGCGACGAAGCTCGGGATCGATGCTCAGTGGTCCGACGGTCAAAATCAGCGAAATTGAGGCGCCCGGAAGCTCGGCGGCCTCGAACCAGCGCTGGGCCGAGGCCGTGGTCAGCTCGAGGTCGGGCTCGAAGAAGGCGATCACCACGTTGTCGACGGACCGGACCCGAACGGTGTCCACAGCCACGGAACAATGCTCAACCGACCCCCTCGGGTCTGCAAGCGCCCACTTTGGTCAGCGCTCGATGAGAGTGGCCATGTGAGTCGCGCATGGGTTCTCGAAATTTTCTCGAGGTCGCGCGACACCTCCGCGGATTCGAATGACAGTAGCTGCGGGGACCATGCCGCCAGCTGATCGACGAGCGGACGCCGAGCGCCTGAAGAAGGCCCAGGCCGGAGACGATGCAGCGCTCGTCGAGTTGTACGAGCGCCATGTCGACGGACTCTGGGCCTTCGTCTTTTACCGGGTCGGTCGTGATGCGGTGCTGTGCGAGGACGTCGTACAGGAGACCTTCTTGATCGCGCTCGAGCGCGACGCAGCGCCCGGTGAGCGCGTGGGCTTCGATCCCGAGCGCGGCTCGCTCGGCGGCTGGCTGTGCGGGCTCTCGCGCAACGTGATCCGTCGACACCTTCGTGAAGTACGGCGCGGGCACGAGCTGAGCGAGACCTGGGAGCGCATCGATGCGGCGCTCGTGCGTAGCTTGCAGAGCATCGACGCGGCGCCGCTCGGCGACGAGGTGCTCGCGCGCGAGCAGACCCGCGACCTCGTGCGCATGACGATCGCCAACTTGCCCGACGACTACCGCGACGCGCTCGAGCGCAAGTACCTGCGAGGCGAGAGCTTGCGCGAGCTGGCGGTCGCGCACGCGTGCAGCGAGAGCGCGGCGAAGTCGATGCTGGCGCGCGCGCGTCGAGCCTTCAAGGAGGCGTTCGCGACCTTGGTGCAGAGCTTTGGTGAAGAGGAGCTTCGCGATGTCCGAGCCTGAGAATCACGACGACGAGATCCTCGATCACAACCTCGAGCGGCTGCTTCGGTCAGCGCAGCAGTCGGCCGAGGTCCCGCCGGACGCTCGCGCGCG
>DATLLB010000519.1:0-3457 GCA_035538075.1 Enhygromyxa sp. | reverse complement strand
GCGTCGCGCTGATCCTCGCCTTGCTGGCGCTTGCGGGCGAGCAGCTCGAGCATGTAGCTGCGCATCTGCTCGGCCGTGCGCACCAGCGAGTGATAGGGCGTGCCGGGGATCCGCAGCGGCAGCGCGATGGTCAGCGGCGAGGTGATCGCGTCGAGCATCTTGGACTCGAGCGCGGCGATCTGTGCCTCGCCGTGCCGCGGGTCGAGCCCGAAGATGCAGCGCAGCACGATGTTGGTGGTCAGCTCGCGCAGCAGCGGCACGAGATCGACGGTCTCGCCGACCGGCCAGCGACTCAGCGAGAGCTCGGCCATCGCGACCATGTCGGGCGCGTAGCCTTCGAGGCTGGCCTTGGCGAACGCCGGCATCAGCATGCGCCGGTATTTGCGGTGGGTGTCGCCGTTGGCAAAGATCACCGACTTGTTGAACTTCTCCAGCGCGCTGCCCTCGGGCACCGGAATCGGCAGCTTGCTGTCGTGCTGAAACACCGCGCCCTTGCTCAACACCTCGCGGTTGTACTCGGGCCCGAACGCACAGATCAGCGCCGGGCTGCGATCGATGACCGCCGCCAGCTCGCCGAACTCGTGATGCAGCGTCTGCATGCGACCGATCGGATCTCCGAAGAATCGCAGCATGCTGACGAACGGCCCGAACGGCGCCTGCGGGCCGCGAATCGGGACGGGTGCAAACCCGCTGAGTTTGGGCATCGGGGCGCGAGAATATCAGGAGGTCACCAGCCACAACCACGCCGCACCGACCAACGTGGTCACCAGCGTCAACGGCACCCCGACGCGCAAATGTTGCCAGAAGCCGATCCCGCCGACCTCGCGGCCGGCCTCGGCGACGATGATGTTCGCCACCGAGCCCAAGAGCGTCAGGTTGCCCGCAAATGTCGAGGCCATCGCCAGCAATTCCCACGCGGCGCGCGGATTGGGCAGGGTCGCGAGCTGATCGCGGATCACCAGAATGAACGGCACATTCGAGACTACATTGGAGCCGATCACGAATATGCCGGTCAGTCGCAACCACGCGCCCATACCCTCGCCGACAGCCAGCGGATAGCGCTCGAATAGCGCGGCCGGTACGCCACTTTGCACAAAAGCTTCGACCACCACGAACAATCCTGCAAAGAACAGCAGCAGCGTCCAGTCGATCCTCGGCCAGAGCTCACGGGTGTCGCGACGGTGGATCAGCATCAACACCACGAAGCCACCGGTCGCCGTCCACGCGAGATCGGTACCGAGCGTGTAGGCGATCGAACAGAGCAGGATGATCGCGAGGCTGACCTTCGCGCGCGGGGCGATCACCGCGTCGCTGGTGGCCGCCAACGAGGCGCCGCGGAGCGGGCCGCGGAACATCGCCCACAGCAGCGCATGATTCACGGCCAACCCGAGCAGCGCGACCGGAGCCATCAAGACCAGGTGCTCGCGGTAGCCGAGCTCGCCGAGCTGCGCGCAGAGCATGTTCTGCGGGTTGCCGACCAGCGTCGCGACGCTGCCGGTGTTGGCCGCGGTCGCGAGCGCGAGCAAGTACGGCAGCGGCGGCAGGCGATGCCGCTCGATCAACCGCACGACCAGCGGCGCCCCGAGCACGCAGACGGCATCGTTGGTGATCACCGCCGCGAGCAGGCCCGAGCCCCAGATCAGGATCCCGAACAGCCGCGTCGGGGTCTTGGCCAGCGCGATCAGCCGGCCCTCGAGCTGCTCGAACAGCCCGTCGACGGCCAAGAACGCGCCCATGCCCATGACCCCGAGCAGCAGCAGCAAGGTCGAGGCGTCGACGGCCGCGAGCGCTTCGTCGGGCGCGAGCACGCCGAAGGCCACGGACGCGACGGCCCCGAGCAGCGCACCGGCCGGGCGATCGAAGCCGAGCACCTCGAGTCGACGCGCCGAGATCAACACGTAGGTGACCGCGAAGATCAGGACGCCGGTGATGGCCATGAATGATCAGTTCGAATCAGTTCACGCGGGCATCGGCTTGCGGCTGTTGGGCCGGGCTCCACGAGGATCGCGACGCGGCGCCGCCGGTCGCTTGCTGCTGCTCACCCGCGTACGCACGCGCTCGCGCAGCGAGCCCGCGGGCGCGCGCCGACGCATGTCGCTGATCGCCCACGGCTCGGGGCGGCGCGAGATCGACAGCAGCACGCCGATCGACGCCATCGAGACCAGCAAGCTCGAGCCGCCGTAGCTGACGAACGGCAGCGTGATGCCCTTGGCCGGCATGATCGAGAGCACGACGGCCATGTTGATCAGCGCCTGCAAGCCGAACAGCGCCGAGAGCCCGATCGCGAGATAGGTGCCGAAGCGATCGTCGGCCTGGCGGGCGATCACCAGCCCGCGCCAGACCAGCAGCGCGAACAGGCCGATGATCGTGAAGATCCCGATCACGCCCAGCTCCTCGCCGATCGTGGCGAGGATGAAGTCGGTGTGGTTCTCGGGCAGGAAGCCGAGCTTCTGCCGGCCGTTGCCGAGCCCGAGCCCGAACGGGCCGCCCGAGCCGATCGCGATCAGCCCTTGCTCGACCTGGTAGTCGTCGCCGGACAGGAAGCTCTCGACTCGCTCGCGGCGGTAGCCGACGTTGACGATCTGCGACCACGCCAGCGGCGCGGCGACCATGATCGCCGCGAGCACCCAGCTGGCCCGCGTGCCGGCCACGTACAGCAGGATCAAGCTCAGGCTGCCGAGCAGCACGGTGGTGCCGAGATCCTTCTCGAGCAGCACCAGACCCATGGTCCCGCACGCGGCGATCATCGGCGGCAAGAACCCGGTCTTGAACCTGCGGATCTGCTCGCCGCGTCGGGCCAGCGTCGCGGACAGGAACACGACCAGGGCGATCTTGGCGATCTCCGACGGCTGCATGTGGATCGGCCCGA
Organism: Enhygromyxa sp.; assembly: GCA_035538075.1. Taxonomy (GTDB): domain Bacteria; phylum Myxococcota_A; class Polyangia; order Nannocystales; family Nannocystaceae; genus Plesiocystis. The sequence goes on along the minus strand of DATLLB010000519.1, from coordinate 588 downwards.
GGTCGATCCAGCGGCGCGCGCCGTTGATGTCCTCGGAGATGAACAGCACCAGCACCAGGAGCGCGACCGCGATGCCCATCAAGTGCGGACTGAAGCGCCGCAGCATGCGGTAGTCGACGCGGCTGATCGTCAGCATCGCGCCCACGCCGAGCACGAAGAAGATCGCCTGCCGACGCAGGAAGAACTCCCACGAGTTGGCGAAGCGGCTGCCGAACCATGCGCTCGAGCTGTAGACCATCACGAGCCCGAGGCAGCCGAGCGCGAGCACGGCGAAGAACAGCCACGGATCCATGGCCTGCTCGGCCACGGCACGCCGTGCACGACGCTCGACCGGCTCGCTCGGGGTTGGGGTCTCGCTCGCGGCCGCAGGCTGCGAATCGATCGGGGCGCTCTCCGACACGATTGCGACCGAAGCACGGGCGCGAGGCAATACGCAATAAACTGACGCTTTCGTGGGCCGAACGGGGCTTCGGGACCCCGGCATTGCCCTCGTTCGCGCGGCGCGAGGGTGCAGTAGCTTCGTCGCATCTCATGCAGCTGCGATCTTCTCTCTTGGTCTCGATCACGCTGGTAGCGAGCCTCGCGTGC
>DATLLB010000518.1:0-13563 GCA_035538075.1 Enhygromyxa sp. | reverse complement strand
TCGCGGAGGAGGAAGAGGTCGCGGAGGAGGAAGAGGTCGCGGAGGAGGAAGAGGCGGCCGAAGAGGAAGTCGCTGCGGAAGAGGCAGTCGTTGCCGAAGAGGAAGTCGCCGCCGTGGTCGAAGAGCCGATGTTGGTCGAAGAGCCAGTCGCGGTGGAAGAAGAGCCGATCGCGGTGGAAGAAGAGCCGATCGCGGTGGAAGAAGAGCCGGTCGCGGTGGAAGAGCCGATCGCGGTGGAAGAGCCGATCGCGGTGGTGGAAGCAGAGCCGATCGCGGTGGAAGCAGAGCCGATCGAGGAAGCGACCCTCGCAGTAGAGGAAGCGCCAGTCGCCGCCGAGGAGCCCGAGCAAGAACCGGACGCTCCCGCGATCGAAACCTCGATCGAGACGACCGCCGAGCACACAACCGCCGAGCCCGAGCCGGCGGCGGCCCAGCCCGACGAAGACGAATCAGCCGCCCAGTAGCCCTCGGTTATCCGCATCGGATCAGCGACCGATGCGCACGACCCTGAAACTTTGACGGGGATCGCCGAATGTGTACTCTGCCCCCCGGCGCCCCACTACGCCTGGACAACCCAGCGAAATCGCAGCGCTTTCCTCATGTCGCAGCTCGAGCTGACACCCGATCGCACGCCTGATCCCGCCGAGTCCGCATCCGCTCGGCGCAAGCCCAAGGGCGACGAGGCACCCCCGCCTGGACAGGGTGGGGGTGGCAGCGCCGGCATCGTGGACGGCGACCTCGCCGAGCAGGCGCGCCGCAAGTACCTCAACTATGCGCTGAGCGTGATCACGTCGCGGGCGATCCCCGATGTTCGCGACGGGCTCAAGCCGGTCCAGCGGCGGATCCTCTTCACGATGTTCGAGGATCTCAAGCTCACCCACGACGCGCGCCATCGCAAGAGCGCCAAGGTCGTCGGTGACGTGATCGGTAAGTACCACCCGCATGGTGACACTGCGGTCTATGACGCGATGGTGCGCATGGCCCAGGACTTCAACATGCGCATGCCGTTGGTCGACGGGCAGGGCAACTTCGGCTCGATCGACGGCGACAGCCCGGCCGCGTATCGATACACCGAGGCCAAGCTCAGCAAGCTCGCGTCGGAGCTGCTGATCGAGCTCAAGAGCGAGACCGTCGACTATCGGCCGACCTACGACGGGACCGGCCGTGAGCCGGTCGTGGTCCCGGCCCGATTCCCGCAGCTGCTGGTCAACGGTGCGACCGGCATCGCCGTCGGCATGGCGACCTCGATCCCGCCGCACAACCTCGGCGAGGTCGTGCGCGCGTGCTTGATGCTGATCGAGTCGCCCGATCTGACCGTCGCCAAGCTGATGGACAAGATCAAAGGGCCGGACTTCCCAACCGGCGGACAGCTGGTCGCGACCAAGCCCGAGCTGCGTCAGGCCTACGAGAGCGGGCGCGGCACCTTCAAGCTGCGCGGCGCGTGGAAGCTCGAAGAGGCGACCGAGGGTGAGGGCAAGAAGACCGCCAAGGGCCCGCGGATCGTGATCACCGAGATCCCGTGGGGCGTCGAGAAGAGCGCGCTGGTCGAGGAGATCGGGCAGATCATCGTCAACAAGAAGTTGCCGGTGGTGATCGGCGTGCAGGACCTCAGCACCGAGGACATCCGCGTCGAGGTGCTGCTCGATCCCAAGGCCGACACCGATCCCGAGCTGGTGATGGCCTACCTGTTCAAGCACACGCGCTTGCAGATCACGGTCAAGCTCGACTTCACGGTGCTGGTCCCGACCGCGAACCCGGACGTGTGCGCGCCGGCGCGGCTCGACCTCAAGTCGATCCTGCGCCAGTTCCTCGACTTCCGCCACATCACGGTGCGCAAGCGCTTCGAGTACGAGCTGCGCAAGCTCGAGGAGCGCATCCACATCCTCGAGGGCTTCGAGAAGATCTTCGACGACCTCGATCGCGCCATCAAGATCATCCGCCAGAGCGACGGCCGAGCCGACGCGGCGACCAAGTTGATGAAGGCGTTCGAGCTCTCGCAGATCCAGGCCGACGCGATCCTCGAGACCCGGCTCTACAAGCTGGCCAAGCTCGAGATCCTGAAGATCCGCGAGGAGCTGGAGGAGAAGCGCAAGCGGGCCAAGCAGATCCGCGCGATCCTCAAGAGCGACAAGAAGCTGTGGGACGTAGTTAAAGAAGAATTGGAGGCGCTCTCGACCGAGTACGCCGACAAGCGCCGGACCAAGATCGACGCCGAGGATCTCACCGAAGAATTCTCGGCCGAGTCGTTCATCGTCGAGGAGGACGCGATGGTGCTGATCACCCGCGACGGGTGGATCAAGCGCCAGCGCAACGTCAACCTCGAGTCCACGCGCATGCGCGAGGGCGACAGCCCGCTCGCGCTGCTCGGCGGCAGCACGCGCGAGTGCATCGTGCTGTTCGGCAGCCGCGGCTCGGCCTACGTGATGCGCATCAACGACGTGCCGCCCTCGACCGGGCACGGCACGCCGGTCCAGAAGCTGTTCAAGTTCAAAGATGGCGAGCGCGTGGTCGGGGCCGCGACCACCGATCCGCGCTTCATGACCGAGTTCGCGAGCCCCAAGCCCGAGCTCGGTGAGGAGTACGAAGAGCCGTATCCGCACTTCCTGGCGGTCAGCAAGACCGGCATGGCGCTGCGCTTCACCGGCTGGCCGCACAAGGAGCCGAGCACCCGCAACGGTCGGCTGTTCGGCAAGCTCAAGGACGGCGACGAGTTCGTCGACGTGTTCCAGGTCTACGCCGAGGACGACGTGATCGCGGTCAGCAAGAAGGGCAAGCTGCTGCGCTGCAACGTGATGGACGTCAACCTGCTGGCCGGGCCTGGGCGCGGCGTGGCGCTGATCAAGATCGACGCCGATGACGAGGTGCTCGGCGGGTGGAAGTCGGACATCACGGTCGAGCTCAAGAAGAGCTCGGGTGGGACCCTGAAGGTCGCCGGCAAGGAGTACGAGCGCACCGGTCGGGCCGGCAAGGGCCGGCCGGTGATGAAGCGCGGCACCGTCGACGCGGTGCTGCGGCCCGATCCGGTGACGCCCGACTTCGAGGCCGCCACGCAGGCGCTCGCCGAGCTCAAGAAGAAGCTGAAGCTGTGAGGGAGTGAACCATGGCCAAGACCAAGACCAGCAAGCCCAGCAAGACCGGCTACGACGCCGACGCGATCCAGGTGCTCCAGAACGTGGATCACGTTCGGGCGCGCCCGGCCATGTACATCGGCGGCACGTCCAAGGAAGGTCTCCATCACATCGTCTGGGAGATCCTCGACAACGCGGTCGACGAGGTCATCAACGGCCACGCGTCGAAGATCGAGGTGCTGCTCGAGGCCGATCGCAAGGGCATCACGATCCGCGATGACGGGCGCGGCATCCCGGTCGACATGCACGCCAAGCTCAAGGTGCCGGCGGTAGTGGCCGTGTTCACCCAGCTCGGCGCGGGCGGCAAGTTCGACGGCGAGAGCTACCGCCACTCCGGTGGTCTGCATGGCGTCGGTGCGGCGGTCGCCAACGCGCTGTCGGAGCGGCTCGAGGTCCGGGTCAAGCGCGGCGGCAAGCTGCACGAGGTCCACTTCGCCCGCGGCGTGCAGCAGGGCAAGATGAAGAGCTCGGGCAGCGTGCGTGGGACCGGCACCGAGGTGTTCCTGCGCCCCGACGCCGACGTGTTCGGGGCCAAGGCCAGCTTCGATCCCGACGTGCTGCGCGAGCGCATCGAGGCGAAGAGCTACCTGCACAAGGGCCTGACGATCACGTTCACCGACGAGTCGTCGAACAAGACCGAGGTCTTCCACCACGCCGAGGGCATCGCCGAGTACCTCGACAAGTTGATCACCGTGCGCGGCAAGCCGGCGGTCAACAAGGGCCGCTTCTACCTCGAGCGCACCGACGATCCGAAGCTCGAGCTCGCGCTGGCGTGGACCGAGGGCACCGAGACTTCGATCGACTCGTACGTCAACGGCGTGCCGACGCCCGACGGCGGCACCCATCAGCAGGGCCTCCGCAACGCGCTCGGCAAGGGCATGCGCGCGTACATCACGGCGCACAAGCTCGAGCCCAAGGGCGTGAACATCAGCCTCGAGGACATCCACGAGGGCTTGATCGCGCTGTTCAGCGTCTACGTGCTCGAGCCGCAGTTTCAGAGCCAGACCAAGAACCGGCTCAACAACCCCGAGGTCGCCGGCCAGGTCGAGGGCGTGGTTCGTCCCGCGCTCGAGCAGTGGCTGCATGAGAACCGCACCATCGGCGACGCGATCGTGGCGCGCATCATCCTGGCCTCGCGCGCGCGGGCGGCCTCGCGTGCGGCGGCCAGCTCGGTCACGCGCAAGACGGCGGGGCAGGCCAAGATCGGTCTACCCGGCAAGCTCGCCGACTGTGCGAGCAACGATCCGGCCAAGTGCGAGCTGTTCATCGTCGAGGGCGACTCCGCCGGTGGCTCGGCCAAGATGGGCCGCGATCGCAACACCCAGGCGATTCTGCCCTTGCGCGGCAAGGTGCTCAACGCCGCGCAGGCGAGCATCAGCAAGGTGATGGACAACGAGGAGCTGGGCAACATCGTCAAGGCGCTCGGCTGCGGGATCGGCAAGGACTTCAAGATCGACGGGCTCCGCTACGATCGGATCATCCTGCTGATGGATGCCGACTCCGACGGCCATCACATCGCGACCTTGCTGCTGACCTTCTTCTACAAGTACATGCCCGAGCTGATCCGGCGCGGGCATGTGTACATCGCCCAGCCGCCGCTGTTCCGCGTCGACGTCGGCAAGGAGACCCACTGGGCCGCCGACGATCAGCACCTGCAGCGGATCCTCGCCGGCATCACGCGCGGCAAGCCGGAGATTCAGCGCTTCAAGGGCCTCGGCGAGATGATGCCCGCGACGCTGCGCGACACCACGCTCGATCCCAAGAAGCGCCAGCTGATCCGCGTCAGCATCAAGGACGAGCTGGCGACCGATCGCACGATCCACGATCTGATGGGCAAGGACGCGGGGACCCGCTACGAGTTCATCATGGAGCGTGCCGCCGACGCGGACGAGATCGACATTTAGGGCGCGGGCTCACCGGGAACCCCGCTTCGCGGTCGAGGCGCGACGGCGTCACGACAGCGTGCAATCGCAGAAGCAACATCGTGACCAGCGCGGGGGTTGGGTGCCCTATGCTCGGCCGAGGTGTTGCTCGTCCGCCCGAGTCACGATGGCACCCGGACCCCAGCCTCGCGGTGGGGTCTCGCGTTCGTGCTCACGCCGAGCTTGCTCGGCTGCGAGCGAGCGCCTGCGTCCGAGATCTGTCCGCGTATCGATCCGGGCGACCTGGTGATCTCGGAGCTGCGCGACGACCAGGAAGGCAACGACGTCGTCGGCGAGTACATCGAGCTGCACAACGCCTCCGGTCGCGCGCTCGACCTGCAGGGCGTTCGCATCCGGCAGATCGCTCGCAACGGCGAGCAGCACGAGCTGCTGATCCGCGAGTCGCTCGACGTCGCGGCCGGCGGGTACGTGGTGATCGGGCCGGCGCCGAAGAATTGGGTCGACTACGCGCTGAGCGAGGACGTCGAGCAGGCGAGCCCGCTGATCCAGTACGGCGCGGGCTTCTATGAGGTGGAGTCGTGCGACGAGCTGATCGACGAGGTCGAGGTCGGCGTCGACGGGCTGCCGTCGATCGGCACGCTCGCGTGCGGTGATGGACAGACTCCCCCCGACGCCGCGGCCAACGATCACGCGATCGATTTGGGAGACGCCGGTTGTTGGTGCGTGGACGCGGAGCCGGCCGAGCCGAGCTTCCAATACCCCGGCATCGGTCTGCCGGGCACGCCGGGGAGCGCCAACCGATGTCCTTGAGTACGCGCTTGCTGCTGTCGCTCGTGCTGGGTTCGAGCCTGGCGGGCTCGCTCGCGTGCGCCAACCTCGACACTCGCTTCGATCGCAGCGAGCTCGACAAGGCCGAGGCCGGTTTGGTGCTCGGTCAGTTTCCGCTGGCCAAGAACGCGATCGTCGACGGCGACACGATCAAGGTCGACGGGCTCGGCGCGAGCCTGCGGCTGATCGGTATCGACTGCGAGGAGACCTTCAAGAGCGACAAGGCCTGGCGCGCCTTCGAGGTCGGCTGGGAGCAGTACCTCGCCAACGAGCAGGCCAAGACCAGCCGGCCGATCAAGGTCCCGACGCCGCTCGGCATGGACGCCAAGTACTGGGCGCAGGAATTCTTCCAGGGCGTGACCTCGGTTCGGATCGAGCGCGACGATCCCAAGGAGATTCGCGATCGCTACAATCGCTTCTTGGCCTACGTGCTGGTCGAGCGCGACGGGCAGTGGCTCAACTACAACGTCGAGGTCGTGCGCGCGGGCATGAGCCCGTACTACAGCAAGTACGGCTACGCGCGGCGCTATCACGATGACTTCGTCGAAGCCGAGGCCGAGGCCAAGGCGGCCAAGCGCGGGATCTGGGCCGACGGCGCGCAGTGCTATCAGGACTACGACGTGCGGGCGAAGTGGTGGAACGCCCGCGCCGACTTCGTCAGGCAATTCGAGAGCGAGGCGGTCGACAAGCCCGAGCTGATCTCGCTCGACGACTGGGACGCGCTCGAGCGTCTGGAGGCCCGGCTCGGCGAGGAGGTCGAGGTGCTCGCCACGGTCGGCGACATTCGCCAGGGCGAGCGCGGGCCCAAGCGCGTGCTGCTGAGCCGCCGCCAGTTCTCCGACTTCCCGCTGATCTTCTGGGAAGAGGACGTGTTCGAGAATTCCGGCATCGGTCGCTACCGCAGCGAGTTCGTGCGCGTGCGCGGAGTGGTGACCAGCTACACCGATCGCCGCACGGGTCGCACGCAGCTGCAGATCGAGGTCCGCGATCCGATCCAGGTGCGGCTGCCCGAGTACGTGCCGCCGGGTGAGCCGGGCAGCGCCGACGTGGATCCCGAATTCGACGCGGCCGAGGAGGAGCAGCCAGCCGTCGAGGCGCCTGCGGATCTCCAGCCGCCGCCCGCCGAGAAGCCTTCGCCACCGGTCGAGCCCGCACCCGAGCCGGAGCCGATCGAGCCCGAGCCGGCCACGGCCGACCCCACTTGAACCTGATCACCCTTGGAGCCTTGCATGCTGCGATCCACCAAACTCATCTTCGCCTCGCTCGGACTCGTGACGCTCGGCTCGCTCGTCGGATGCCGTGGAGACGACGTCACCGGAGACGACGGGGGCAGCTGCGATCTGCTGGCCGGCGAGCTGGTGATCACCGAGATCGTCGCCAACGTCGAGGGCCAGGACGCGGGGCTCGAGTGGTTCGAGATCTACAATGCCAGCGGCAACACGATCGATCTCGAGGGCCGCACGCTGGTCTACTCCAAAGTTGACGGCAGCGCGCTCAAGACCCACACGATCGCGCGCAGCCTCGAGGTCCCGCCGGGCGGCTACGTGACGGTCGGCGCGGTGCTCGACGAGGTCGCGCAGTCGACCGAGCACCTCGACTACGGTTACGGCGAGGACCTCGGCGAGTTCGGCAACACCGGCGGCTACCTGGCGGTCGACTGCGGGGGCGATGTCGTCGACGAGGTCTACTACGTCGAGGTCAGCGAGAGCGCCTCGCGGGTGCTCGACGGCTCGCAGGTGCCCGACGCGGTCGCCAACGACTTCGTCGAGAACTGGTGCGACAGCAAGACCGAGCAGATGCCCGGCTTCGCGGCCACGCCCAAGGCTGCCAACGACGTGTGCGGCAGTCAGACCACCTGCATGCTCGACGGGCAGGCGGTCGAGGTCGTGCACCCGGCGGCGGGCGAGCTGGTCATCACCGAGGTCATGCCCAACCCCGAACTGGTCGGCGACACGCTCGGCGAGTGGTTCGAGATTCGCTCGCTGGCCAGCGCCGAGCGGCACCTCAACGGGGTCGAGATCGGCCGCAGCCTCGACGAGGAGGCCGAGGAGACGATCGCGGCCGCGGAGTGTCTGGTCATCGCGCCGGGCAGCTACGCGGTCGTGGCCAACAACGCCGACGCGATGGTCAACGGCGGCGTGCCGGCCGAGTCGATCGTCTGGCAGACCGGCATCTCGCTGACCAACAGCGACAGCTCGGTGTGGCTCGGCCTCGACGGCGAGCTGCTCGACGCGGTGACCTGGAACACGCCGGGCGCGGGCGAGGCCACGCAGCTCGATCCCGACTTCAGCGATCCGACCGCCAACGACGAGCTCGGCAACTGGTGCGACGCGACCTCGGCCTACGGGCTCGGCGATCTCGGCACGCCGGGCGCCGAGAACCTGCAGTGCGTGATCACGCCGCCCGACGGGCAGTGCAACGACAACGGTGAGCTGCGCGACATCGTCCCGGTCGCGCTCGGCGATCTGGTGATCACCGAGGTGCTGCCCAACCCCGACGCGACCGCCGAGGAAGACGGCGAGTGGTTCGAGGTGCTGGCGCTGGGCAGCGGCGATCTGAACGGGCTCGAGATTGGCAAGGACGGCGGCGTCGAGACCACGCTGAGCTTCGAAGACTGCGTGTCGGTCACGGCCGGCCAGCACCTGGTGTTCGCGCGCGAGGCCGACTCGGCGACCAACGGCGGGCTGCCGCAGGTCGACGGGCTGTTCGACTTCGCGTTGGTCAACAGCTCCGGCAACCTGTTCGTCGGCTACGGCGGCGAGGTCTGGGACGCGGTGACGTGGGCTTCGAGCGGCGCGGGTCTGAGCCGCAGCCTCGGCGCCGGCAACTTTGCGAGCGACACCAACGACGACGAAGGCCTGTGGTGCGATGGCGCAGGGGTCTACGGCACCGGCGATCAGGGCACGCCCGGCGAGGAGAACCCTGCTTGCGACGGCGGCCCGATCGAGGACGCGTGCATCGATCCGGACACCAACATGATGCGGATGATCGATCCGCCCGCGCTCGGTGAGCTGAGCATCTCGGAGATCATGCCGAACCCCAGCCTCGGGGAGCCGGGCGCGGAGTGGTTCGAGCTGCACGCCAGCGCGGCGTTCGATCTCAACGGGCTCGAGCTCGGCAAGGGTGGGGCGGTCAGTCACGTGGTCAGCGGCCCGACCTGCATCGAGGTCGCGGCCGACAGCTACCTGGTGCTGGCGCGCTCCGACGTCGACGCCGAGAACTGCACGCTGCCGGCCGTCGACTATCTCTACTCGGGCCTGAGCCTGACCAACTCCAACAGCAACCTCGAGATCGGCTACGGCGGCGTGATCCTCGACGAGCACACCTGGACGGCCACCGACAACGGCGTCGCGCTCAGCTACGACCCCGAGGCCATGAGCTGGTGCGACGCCATCGACATGTTCGGCTGCGGCGACCTCGGCACGCCGGGGGCCGCCAACCCGGCCTGCGACGGCGGCATGAGCATGGACGGGATGTGCTTCGACGGGAACGCGTGGCGCGACATCGTGGTCGCGGCGCCAGGCGATCTGGTGATCAGCGAGCTGATGGCCAACCCGTCGGTGGTCAGCGACGCCAACGGCGAGTGGTTCGAGATCCGTGCGCTCGGTACCTTCGATCTCAACGGGCTCGAGCTCGGCAAGCTGTTCGCCGACGGCCCGCTCGAGACCGTCGACGTGGTCGACTGCATCGCGCTGAGCCCCGGCGACACCGCGCTGCTGGCCAAGAACGCCGACATGCTGACCAACGGCGGGCTCCCGGCCGTCGACTTCGAGTTTGCGATGTCGCTCAACAACACCAACAGCGCGCTGCATGTGGCCGCGGCCGGCGTGCTGCTCGACGAGATCACCTGGACGGCCGTCGCCGACGGCTCGAGCACCAGCCTCGATCCGGACTTCTACGATCCGGCGAGCAACGACACGGCCATCAACGCCGATCCGGCCTGGTGCTACTCGGCCACGCCCTACAGCGCCGACAACGAAGGCACGCCGAAGGCCGACAACGAGGAGTGCGGCTGAGCATGCGCGTGCGCCTGACCCTGTTGCTCGCCGTGCTGACGGCCTGCACGGCGAGCGAGGACCCGAGCGCGTGTGGTCCGAGCGAGGCCGTGGTCATGCACGTCGTCGACGGCGACACCATCGATCTCGACAGCGGCGACCGGGTTCGTTACCTGATGATCGACTCGCCCGAGAGCACGACCGAGCAGGAGTGCTGGGGCGCCGAGGCCAAGCAGGCCAACGCGGCGCTGGTCGAGGGCAAGACCGTGCGGCTGCGCTACGACGTCGAGTGCGAGGACGAGTACGGGCGGCTGCTCGCCTACGTCGAGCTGGCCAATCAGGAGATCAACCGCGTGATGGTCGAGCGCGGGCACGCGTGCGTGCTGCAGATTCCGCCCAACGGTGAGACCGTGCTCGACGAGTACCGCGACCTCGAGTACGCCGCCGAGCAGCTCGGCAAGGGCCTGTGGGCGGCGTGCAATCCAATTCCGTGTGGAGACTGACCCTCCTCGTGCGCATCCGATCCCGCCTGCGTTCCTTCGCGCTGTTCGTGACCGCCGTGCTGGCGCTGGCGTGGCCACGATCCGCGCATGCGATCGAGTACGAGATCTTCATCGACGTCGACACCTACGACGAGCTCAACGAGCTGTGGGTCAACGGGATCATCTCGGAGGACACCTTCAACACGCTCGTCGAGCTGCAGCGTCGCGGCCTCGATCTCAACCGTGCCGATCGCGAGCAGCTCTACTCGCTGCCCAACCTGACCTACGAGGACGTCGATCGCATCATCGCCTATCGGACCGAGGCCGGGGTCATCCACTCGCCTGCGGATCTGGTCGCCGCCGGGGTGCTCGGCAAGGACAAGCTCGGCTCGATCCTGCTGTTCCTGCGCACCGGTGGCGAGCGCGAGAAGCTGGCCGCGACCCACGGGTTCGTCAACTTCCAGACCGCGTGGGCGCAGGCCGATCGTGGGCTCCCACCGATGGTCATGCAGGCCCGGATCACGACCCTGCGCCAGCTGACCGTCGGCGTCGCCGGGTTCGTGATGCGCCAGCGGATGGGCGATCCGATCTGGGATCCCAACCGCGACGCGATGATCGCCGAGGAGATCCGGCCGCGCTTCGTCCCGCGCAAGTACTTCGTGCAGTGGGACACCGAGCGCTGGGGCGTGATCGCGGGCACCTACCGGATGGGCTTCGCCCAGCGCCTCACTTTTGACAATAGCAACAGCTACACACCCAACGGCTTCTTCCTCGACGACGCGGTCTATCGCTACAACGACCTCGGGATCGAGTGCCGCGAGAGCGCGGGCGAGCTGGCCGAGTCGCCGTGCGCGGGCGAGGCCGGCAACATCTACGTGACCAAGGACTGGCGCTGGCGCGACAACGATCTGCGCGGGATCGCGATCGGGGCCAAGCACCTCTCGCTCCCGGTCGGCTGGCTGCAGCTCTACGGGTTCGGCTCCTGGCAGAGCCGGCAGATCTATCAGTACGAGGTCTACGATCGCAGCAGCTGCGATGATCCGCGCAGCACCGATGAAGCTTGCTCGGCGCCTGCGGTGTACGTCTCGCGCGAGGGCCAGTCGTCGCTCGAGCCGACGGCGACCCACAAGTTCCAGACCTTGCCGAACATGTACGACGAGGTGCTGGGCGGCGGAAACTTCTCGTGGTTCTACGATCGCCGCACGCACGTGGGCCTGACCGGCTACGGCGCGACCGCGTTGTGGAAGGTCGAGGGCGCCGATCTCGACTTTCAAGAGTGGTCATCGACCCCATTCGGCGGCTCGTGGGGGGCGATCGGAGCCGACATGGCGTGGGGTCGTCGCTGGTCCGATCTCGGCATCGAGGTCGCGCGCAGCTTCGACTCGATGAAGCGTGCGGTCGACGACTCGGACTACGGCGGCGGCGGGTTTGCGGGCATCGTTCGCCACACCTCGACCTTCGGCAACAACGAGATCGAGATCACCGGTCGCTACTACGACAAGCGCTACGCCAACCCCTACGCCGGCCCGATCTCGCAGGCTGACGAGTACGACGGCAACCGAGCGCGCAACGAAGCCGGCGGCCGGATCCGCTACGGCGGACGGCTCGTCGACCGCCTCGATCTGCGCGCGCAGGCCGACGTGTGGGTGCAGCCAACTCAGCTCGCGCCGAAGATGGTCACGTGGGTGCGCGGCGACGTCGACGTCAACAAGTGGTTTCGCCCGGGCCTGTGGCTGGAGTATCGCAGCAGCGATCTGCGGCCCGACAGCAACGTCGGCTGCGAGCTCGACAGCGACAACGACAACGAGGAAGAGAACACGCGCGACGAGACCGGCAACATCGACTACCGCTTCGGCTGCATCAACGAGGCCGGCAAGGTCACCGCGCGCCTCGGCTTTCGGCCGCTGAAGAACAAGTTGTCGATCACCGCCCAGTACCAGCACGAGTTCATCGACGACTCCAACATCCGCCATCGCCTGCGCCAGGACTCGCTGGCGATGCTGACGATCCCCCCCAACCCGATCTCGAGCTTCCGCATCGTCGGGCGGGTGCGCTACCTGTTCGAGGACGTGCACGCGGACTGGCTGTTCAAGCAGACCGATCCCGATGATCCCGACGCCGAGCCGGGCGTGCGCGATCGCTATCAGCAGTCGGCGTGGGTGTACCTCGATCTCTCGTACGTGATCAGCAAGGTGTTCTTGATCCGCACCCGCTACGACGCGTTCGTGTGGCTCGATCAGCGCGACAGCACGCTCTCACGGATCCCTTCGCCCGAGCACCGCCTGCGGCTCGAGCTCGAGGCACGCTTTTAGAGTCCCGCGCCCCAGGGATCGATCCACTCGCCTGCGTGCGGCCAGTGGGCGAGCACCTCCGGGGTGCCGAGCAGCACCAGGTGCTCGAAGGTCTGCAGGTGACTCCAGAGCTTGGCGTGGCGTTGCACGTCGGCCACGGTCTCGCAGCAGAGCACCGCGGCCGCCTCACGATCCGCGGCGATCGGGCCGATGTTCGTGGCAAAGGAGCGCTCGCGGTGCTCCCTCATCGTGGTGCCCGGCGTCGCCACGCGCACGCGCATCGCCAGCTCGTCGCGCTGGTGATCGTCTTCGTGCAGCTCGAGCACGGTCATGCCGAACAGCTCGGTCGCAGGTGGGGTCGGGGCCAGCACCGGGCGCCCGCGTGGCTTCATGGCCCGCTCGATCCACAGGCGGTCGATCTGCGTGTAGACCCGCGCGCGCGATCTGGCTGGGCCCGTTCATGCTCGCGTACATCGATCCGCAGCTGCTCGACGGGATCGGGGCCGACGAGCTGCAGGCGATCCTTGGTCGCCACGCGACCTTCCTCCCGCGCACGCGGGTCTACACGCAGATCGATCGGCCGTGGATCGAGCGGGCCATGACGCCACGCGGGCGCCCGGTGCTGGCCCCGACCCCACCTGCGACCGAGCTGTTCGGCATGACCGTGCTCGAGCTGCACGAGGATGATCACCAGCGCGACGAGTTGGCGATGCGCGTGCGCGTGGCGACCCCGGGCACCGCGATGAGGGAGCACCGCGAGCGAGAGTTCGCCACCAACATCGGCCCGATCGCGGCCGATGACGAAGCGACCGCGGTGCTCTGCTGCGAAACCGTGGCCGACGTGCAACGCCACGCCAAGCTCTGGAGTCACCTGCAGACCTTCGAGCACCTGGTGCTGCTCGGCACCCCGGAGGTGCTCGCCCACTGGCCGCACGCAGGCGAGTGGATCGATCCCT
>DATLLB010000517.1:0-19917 GCA_035538075.1 Enhygromyxa sp. | reverse complement strand
GCAGGCGCTCGGCGCTGCGTTCGACGAGGACGATCGCGCGGCGATCGAGCGCAACTTCACTGCGCTCGGAGAAGGCGAGACGGCGAGCGAGCTGCTCTCGCGGCTCGATCGCTGGGCGCAGGACTGGCAGCAGGTGTGGGTCGACGCCTGCCGAGCGACGCGCGTGACCGGAGAGCAGAGCGAGGATCTGCTCGACCGCCGCATGGCCTGCCTCGCAACGCGGCGCAGCCACTTCACGGCGTTCGTCGACACGATGATCGCGGCCGATCAGGCCATGGCCGCGCGCTCGCTCGAGCTCGCCCAAGAGCTCGGCGATCTCGCGGCGTGCAGCGATCGCGAGGCGCTCGATCGCCAGGTGCCGCTGCCTGCGGAGCCCGAGCGGGTGGCCGCCATCGAGGCGGCTCAGAGCGCGCTCGAGCAGGTGCGACTGCTGCAGCTCGCCGGTCGACCGCGCCCGGCCGCGGAGCTGCTCGAGCAGCAGCGCGCGCTGGTCGAGCTCGCCGACTGGGGCCCGCTCACCGCGATCTTCCTGGCCGCCGAGGCCTGGCAGCTGCAGCGCGAGGATCGACCCGTCGAGGCCGAGCGCCTGCTCAAGCGCGCGTTCGCGACCGCGATCTCGGTCGGCGAGGACAGCCTCGCGCGAGCGATCGCCCGCAGGGTCGCCGCGTCCGGCAAGGACGATCCCGAGCGCGCGCAGGAGAGCTTCGAGTGGCTCGAGCTCGCGACCGCGCTGGCGATCCGCGAGGGCAGCGACGACGCCGTGCTCGCTCAGCTCGCGCTGGTCCGCAGCCAGATCCTCGTCACGCTCGGCGACTACGCGGCCGCGCAGGAGGCCGCCGCCGAGGCGCTCGAACGCCTGAGCCGAGCCGAGCCCGAAGGCACCGCCGTCGGCACGGCGCACTATCAGATCGCCGTCAGCGAAGCACACCTCGGTCGTCGCACGCAGGCGCTCTCCCACCTCGAGCGCGCCGAGCAGGCCTGGTCCCGCGAGCTCGCGCCCGATCACTTCAACTTCCTCGCCGCCCGCAGCATGCGTGGGCAGCTCGCTCGCGAGGCCGGCGATCTGGCCACCGCGCGGGCGGAGCTCGAGCATGTGCTCGCGATCAAGCGCGAGAACCTCGGGCCCGAGAGCGGCGAGACCGTGACCACCGAGCTCGAGCTCGCCCGCACGCTCGCGCAGCTGGGCGACCACGACCAGGCGCTCGCGCTGGCCCGCCACGCGCTCACGCAGCGGCGCAGCAAGCTCGCGCCGCAGCACTCGCTGATCGGCCACGCGCTGCTGGTCTTGGCGGAGATCGAGCGACAGGCGGGGCAGCTCGAGGCGGCGCTCGAGCATGTGGTCGAGGCCGAGCAGATCCTCCGCGCGGTGCATGAGCCCACGCATCCGGATCTCGCCTCGGTCTCGCAGACGCGCGCCGCGATCGAGGATCAGCTCACGGCGGGGTGAAGTTTCCGTCCAAGGTGACGGACTCGATCGCGTGGGCCTCGAACGCGGCCTGCACGTCTTCGAGGCTCGAGCCGGTGGTGATCTCCGGCAGCGTCGCGACGTCGATCGCGTAGAGGATCCAGCGGTAGGTGTGCATCGATCCCGGACACGGCCCCGCGTAGCCGTGCCAGCCCGCGTACGACTGCGCCTGCGAGGCGCCGGGGACGTCGGCGGGCATCATCTGCTTGTCGACGTCCTCGGGCAGGCCGGTCAGATCCATCCCGATGTCCCAGATCGCGGAGTGCTCGAAGTTGATGTCGAGGTCGGTGAAGAACAGCGCGAAGCTCTGCGTACCGGGCGGCGGGTTGGTCCACGCGAGCGCAGGCGAGATGTTCTGGCCGAAGCAGGTGTGGACGTCGGGGATCACTCCGCCCTCTTCGTAAGCGGGGCTGGTCAGCGTGAACTCGCCGGGATCGCCGTCACCGTCGCCATCGCCATCTCCGTCTCCATCGCCGTCTCCGTCGCCATCTCCATCTCCGTCTCCGTCGCCGTCCCCATCGCCATCTCCATCGCCGTCGCCGTCTCCATCCCCATCTCCGTCCCCATCGCCGTCCCCATCGCCGTCTCCGTCTCCGTCTCCGTCTCCGTCTCCGTCGCCGGTCTCGGTCGCGGCCGGATCGTCGGAGCTGCCGTCATCACCGCTGCAACCAGCGAAGATCGCCGTCGCACCCATCACCTGCAGGAAAATGCTCAGTCGTCGCATGCAGCCGCACGCTAACAGCCGTGAGGACGTGCTAGGAAGCAAGAACACGTGCCCACGCGCCTGCTCACGATCCGGGGTCGCATGCTCGCGCCCGACCCCGACGCGCCGACCCTGCGCCTGCTCGACGACGCCGTGCTCGAGCTCGACGCGAGCGGCCGCATCACCGCGGTGCGTGAGCCAGTCGAGGCCGATGCCCCCGAGACCTGGCCCGGCGCGGTGATCCTGCCCGGCTTCGTCGACACGCACCTGCATTACCCGCAGACCCGCGTGATCGGCAGCGCCAGCGGTCCGCTGCTGCCCTGGCTGGAGCGCTCGGTGTTCCCGGAGGAGGCCCGCTTCGCCGATCGATCCTACGCAGCCGAGGTCGCCGAAGAATTCTGCGACGCGCTGATCCAGCAAGGCACCACCTGCGCGGCGATCTATAGCAGCAGCCACCCGACGGCCGCGCAGGCGCTGCTCGAGGCGCTCGATCGTCGCGGCCTGCGAGCCGAGACCGGGCTGACGCTGATGGATCGCAACGCCCCGCCCGAGCTCACGCTCGACAGGGCCACGGCCATGCAGGCGAGCGCCGAGCTGCTCGAGCGCTGGCACGGCCATGATCGCGACCGCCTGCGGCTCTCGATGATCCCCCGCTTCGCGATCAGCTGCACGCCCGAGCTGCTGCGCGCGGCCGGTGAGTTCGCCCGCACCCACGCGCTCACGCTGCAGACCCACATCTCGGAAAACCGCGACGAGATCCGCGAGACGCTCGCGCTGTTCCCCGACGCGCACGACTACCTCGAGGTCTACGAGTCACACGGCTGCACCACGCCGCGGACGATCCTCGCCCACTGCATTCACCTGTCCGAGCAGGAGTGGCAGCGCGTGGCCGGGCATGATCTCGCGGTCGCGCACTGCCCCGACAGCAACTTCTTCCTCGGCAGCGGCTGCATGGGGCTCGCCGACGCGCTCGCGCGAGGCGTCCGCGTCGGCCTCGGCACCGACGTCGGCGCGGGCCGAACTTTTTCCATGCGCCGCACGGCCGCCGCGGCCTATGACGCCTCGCTGATCTGCGGCGCCCCGGTGGCCCCCGAGCAGCTCCTGTGGCTGGCCACTCGCGGCGGCGCGCGGGCGCTCGGCAAGCTCGAGCTCGGCTGCTTGGCGTCCGGCTACGAAGCGGACCTGGTCGCGATCCGAGCCCCACGCGGCCTCGCCCACGCGGCGTTGATCGACGCCTTGCTGTTTCGTCACGACGCCGGCCCGGTTCTCGCGACCGTCGTCCGCGGCGTCACGCTGAGCTGATTTTCCATTGAGCGTCCGAGCTACGGGCCACCGTCAATGGCCCGCCCGCTGGCCATTGGCCCGCCCGCTGGCCAGTATTTTTTGTGCCAATTCCGGCAACGCATCGACATTGCTGATCTCTGGTCGTGGCAAAGCCCGTGCTCCTTCTGGAAGCGTCGCAACGAAGCGACGCACCAAGGAGAACGACAATGTCCAAGTCCATCAGCACCCTCGTCCGCACCCTGACCCTCACCGTCGCGACCCTGCTCGGCACCAGCAGCATCGCCGCCGCCGCCGAGCCCTCGACCGAGAGCACCCAGCAAGCGGCCAGCAGCAAGACGCTCGAGGGCCAGGTCAACATCAACACCGCGTCGGCGGCCGAGCTCGAGCTGCTGCCCGGCATCGGGCCCTCGATCGCCGCGCGCATCGTCGACTACCGCACGGAGCACCCGTTCAAGGAGCGCAACCACATCATGCGGGTCAAGGGCGTCGGCCAGAAGACCTTCGCCAAGATTAAGGACTATCTCACCGTGGAGGGTGAAACCACGCTCAAGCTCGTCAAGTAATCACAACCAAGGGCCCGGTATTCGTCGGCCGCAGCATCTACGGGTGCTGCGGCCGACGGTCTTCTAGGCGGGTCTTGCAGATGCGATCCCAGATCGTCATCGCCTCGCCGAAATTCACGACCGCGTGCGAGTGGTGAATGTTGTGAAACGCCGAGGTGTTGAGCCCCGTCTTCGGCACGATCCGCTCGACCCAGCCCAGCGTCACGCCGCAGTGCAGATAGAAATTCAGGTTCACAAAGCCGATCACCAGCCCGAAGTAGAGCGGCGCCCAGTGGGTGAAGGCCGGCACGCACAGCAGCAAGATCGGCCAGAAGGTCATCAGCGCCTCGACCGGCCCGACCGCGAAGCCGGCGAAGGGCGTGGGATCGCGAAACGCATGGTGGCCCTTGTGAAACACGAACAGCGGCCGCGTGTGCAGCAGCCGGTGCTTCCAGTAAAGCCACGCGTCCATGGCCACGACCCCGATCGCGGTGAACAGCAGCATCTCGCCGACGCTGTGCCCGGCCTCGGCCGGCGCCATCACCATCGCGGTCGGATGGCCGAGCTGCCACTGCGCGAGCGGCCACGCGGCCAGCGTGGCCGCGACCCACGACGCGCGGGCGGTCTCCAGCGCCTCGGCCAGCATCGGCGCCGGCTTGTTGCGCGGGCCCTGGATGCGCGCGCCGAAGCGCTTGCTCAGCAGCGTCACGATCCCCGCGCCGCCGAGCAGCGGCGCCGCGATGGCCACGAACGCGAAGGCCAGGCACGCAAACCACGTCGCCGGGCTCTCGGGATGCAAGAGCCCAGCCGCGGTCAGCAGGAACGGCAGCGCCCGGTCAAACCACTGCGCGACCACTCGCGCGCGCTCGTTGGGTGTTCGATCGTTAGCCATGCAGGACACCTCGTGCGTCGACCACTGTCCGGCGCTCGAGCAGCGCATGCAAGATCGCAAAGCCAAACACACCCAGACCGATGCCCACCGCCGCGCCGACCGACACGTCGAGGTACGTGTGCACGCGCAGCAGCGGGCGCGTGAGCACCACCGCGACCGCCCAGATCGGCAGCAACATGGCCAGGGTCCGCCGCCAGCCGGTCGCCCAGCGCAGCCCGATCGCGTGCATCAAGGTCGCGAAGGTCATCGACGCGGTCGCATGCCCGGACGGAAACGAGTAGCCGGTCTCGATCGCCCAGTGCTCGCGCACGATCGGGGCCAGGCGTGGCTCGGTCAGCAAGGCCAGCTGTGGGGCCAGAAAGTCGCGGCGCGCCTGCTTGTCGCCGAGCGCATAGAACTCGTCGACGCCGAGCCCGAGCGCGCCCGCGTCCGCGAGCGCGACCAGGTTGGGCCGCGGGATTGCGAACGCGGGCTTGATCACGCTCTCGTTGAGCTCGGCGTTGCCGGCCAGGATCACCAGCAAGACAACGATTATCGCAATGGCCTCGAGCGCGCGCCGACGCGAGTCGAGGCCCGGCCGCGAGACCATCACGAGCACCATCGCGGTCACGAAGTAGGGCAGCTGCTGCCACGACGCGGTGTCGGAGATCCGCACCGCGAGCGCGGCCAGCCAGCCATCGAGCGGGATCTCGGGCAACGCGAAGCTCGACAGCACGCCGAGGTACGCGATTGCGACCACCAGCGCGAAGCGACGCAGCTCTACTCGTGGATCATCGGACGCGGACGCAGACAAGGCATCCGAGCATAATCAATTCAGCGGCGCTACGGCGTGCGCGTGCGAGGAGAGCAGGCCCTGCTCGATCGCCTTGGCTCGCAAGTGCTCGAGCAGCTGCGCGCGATCGCTGCTGTCCGCCGGCCAGCCATCCCCGAGCCGCGCGCGGGCGTCCGGATCGATGCCGCGCTTGCTCGCGCGCGTGCGGAATTTCTCGGCCCGACCCGGCCGCGGCTCGCAGTGGCCCGAGGAGAAGCGGCGGTCGACGACCTCGTTGCTGGCCCCGAACCCGAGCTCTGCACACTCGCGCTGGTGCTCGCGCGCGGCCCAGATCGCGGTCACGATCGCCGCGAGCCCGTCGTCGTTGCAGAACACCCACGGGGGCGCCTGCGGATCCCAGATCGGCACGAAGTAGGTGGGGTTGAAGCCGAACGGGCCGTAGCCGTAGCTCCACGCCGAGCGCTGGTCGTGCTCGCGGGCGCCGTCGGGCGAGACCCGCTCGTAGTCGATCTGCGCGTCGTAGTGGGGGTTGTCGCGGAACCGAGAGATGCGAGCAAGCTCGGCCTTGGCCGCCCAGTACTCGGGATCGCGGGCACCGAGCTCGGTCATCAGCTGCTCGAGCTCGGCCGCGCGATCGGGATCCCAGCGATGCCGTCGCCAGCTCGCGGTCGAGGCCTCGATGTCGGGATCCAGCACATGGATCGCGTAGGGGTTGTAGGTCGACTCGCGCAGGGCCCAGAGCGCGAGCAGCTTGGGGTCGGCACCGAGCTCGTTGGCGACCATCGTGATCAGCTCGCGAAAGTGCTCGCGATCGGCCTCGGTCCACGCGTGGCGCAGGCGCTTGTGCCAGACCCGTCCTCGCTTGTTGATGCGCAGCTCGAAGCGCTCGCACACGTAGGGCACCGGCTCCTCGGTCGCGCGCGGCTCGGCGACCAGCTGCGGCTCGCTCGGCGCTTCGTGGGCGAGCGTCGCGAGCGTCGGCGCTTCGAAGTGCACGAAGTCGTTGAGCTCGAGGTGCGGTCGCTCGACCGCCTGATCCGAGCACGCCGCCATGAACAGCAGCGCGAGCAGCTGCGCCAGCCGTCGCAGCAGCGCTCGAATGCGTCGATGTTTGCGAGGATCTCGATCGTGGATCCATCGCGCTGCGTTGCTCTTGCGTTGTCGAACGACCATGAGCAGCCGGCAGTGTGGCCCAAGCAGACGGGCGCGCCAGCCCTCGCGCGGCGCAACGATGACCGTACGCTGTACACGATGTAGCTGCGCTGACGCCCGCAGCTATTCGGACCGGCGCAGCTGGCTTTCATGCAGACCGAAAGGCCAGTGATCTCGGATCAACGATCGACGTCGAGCAGATCGGCGTGAGCTCGAAACGCCGCCTCGAAGCGCGAGTCGTCGAGCACCAGCGAGTAGAACAGTCGCCGCGGTTGGTACTCGGCGTGATAGCGAGTCTGGCCGAGCAACCGCTGCACGCGATTGGCTTGCCGCAGCAGCGGACCCGGCACCCGCAGCGGCTCGATGCCACGCTGCTCCAAGAACCGCGAGAGCGGCCCCGCCGAGGGACCGGCGATGTTGTAGAGGCCCTTGCCGCGCAGCATCACCGCGAGCTGAATGTCGCGCGCGAGTCGTTCTTTGCTGGTCGGGTTGATCATCGGATCGAAGCCGATCGGCAGCACCGGCGGCTTGCTCTCGAACAACAAGTTGAGGCCCGACATCACGCCGCCGCCGATGACCCCGGCCGGGCGCAGCACGATCACCTCGCAGACCGGATGATCCATCTTGGCCCGACACAGGAACTCGGCGTCGATGATGTCGCGGACCGCCTTGGGCGAGGACGGATCGAGGTTGAGCTCGCTGTCCTCACCGACCTTGTAGTCGCCGCGCGGACCGACGGCATAGACCGCGTCGCTCGACAGGAACACGTACTTGCCGATCGCGTGGCGCAAGCTGGCGTCGAGCAGGTGGCGGGCCGCGTTGACGTTGTGCTCGTGGCGCGAGACGTCGTAGCCCTTTTGATTGCCCGAGAACGCGAGGTGCACGACCGTGTCGAGCGGGGCGTCGCGGAACTCCTCGAACAGGAACAGGTTGTCGACCTGGCGGCGGCGATCGAGGCTGGCCGTGCGGTACATGAAGCGGCTCGGATCGTGGCCGAGCAGCCCGGGCGGACACTCGCCCTCGTCGACCGCGAGGATCTTGTCGATGCGCTTGTCGTCGAGCAGTCGGGCGATCAGCTCGATCGCGATCTTTCGCCGCGCGCCGGCGATCAGGATCCGGCGCTTGCCTGGACGCAGCAGGGTGCTTCGATCAGTCATGCGGTTGCTCCCCGGCGATGAAGCGCGCGCGGACCTCGAGCCCGTGGTGGATCTGCTCGCGCACCGCCTCGCGCACGCGCTCGACCTCGCGGGCGCGCACCTCGATGCTCTCGAGCACCGCCGGGTCGATCATCAGCGGCTCGCCGTAGTGGATGAAGTAGCGCACCGGCTTGGGCAGCAGCCCGGCCGGACCGAGCCACGGGAACGTGCGCGTGACCGGTACGAAGGGCAGGTTGAACGCGCGCGCGAGCGGCTCGAGGTTGGTGATCACGGTCTGCTGCTCCTCGGCACCGACCACGCCAAACGGGATCACCGGCGCGCCGTGACGGGCCGCGAGCTCGACGTGGCCATGCGAGAACGGGAACAGCTCGTAGCGCTCGTCGGCCGGCTTGCCGAGCGCGTCGGCGCCCTCCGGAAAGATCCCGACCAGGTGGCCTTCCTTGATCAAGCCGTCGAAGTTTCGCCGGGTGCCCGGGACCTGCCCGAGGCTGCGAAACAGCACGCCGAGGAACGGCATGCGGTAGACGAAGAAGTCGACCATGAACCGAACCAGGCGCGGCGGATCGGTGTGACGGAACACGTCGGTCGTGACCATCACCGCGTCGAAGGGCAGCACGCCCGAATGGTTACCGACCACCACGCCCCCGGTGTCCATCGGGATGTGCTCATGCCCGCTCGAGACCACGCGAAAGTAGAAGCGATGCAGCCAGTACGCGAGCGCGTAGGCGTTGCCGATGCCCGCAGCCGTGGTCCCGAACACGTCCGTACCCTGGCCGGCGTCGTCGAGCATGTAGGCCGCGACCCGCTCGCGCTCGCGCTCGGGCAGCAGGGCTTGGACGAGATCGGGGCGCAGCGTCGGCATGGCGCGGACCCACAGCTTGGTCCACTCTCTCGCGCTCGCCAACAGGCCGGAGGATCAGGTGCTCGGCTGGGCACGGCCGCGCGGCCGGATGGTGAAGTCGTCACTCCAAGCTACTCGAGTCCCAGCGCAGCGGCGATCTGGTCGAGCACCTGCTTCTCTTCTTCGCCGACCTTGGAGCCGAACCATAGCCACCCGCCCGAGGCCTCGGCGGCCTCGCGGCACATCTCGACCACGAAGCTGCTGTAGCGCTCGCGCAGCTCGGCGGGCAGCCGCCGGACGATCGGGCCGAGCTCGATCAGCCGACGATCCAGCTCCGCGCCCGCGACCGTGATCGTGCCGTCGAGCACGGCCTCGTACGCGTGCGCAGCCGCCTCCGAGAAGCGAAACGCGTCGCCCAGCTGGCTCGGCACCGCGAAGTTCATGATCCAGTCGAGCTCGATCCGCTCGAGCCGATCGAGCTCGTGATCGGCCCTCACCACCGCGCCGAGCAGCATGGCGACCGAGGCCTCGAAGATCGCTCGTTCGTGGGCCGAGAGCTCGCGCAAGAACGGCTCGAACACGCGGCACGGCTCGAAGCTCGCCTCGGTCAGCTGCGGTCCGTTGTCCGGTCGGTCGACCCACGGCAGCAGCAGCAAGCCGGTCTCCGCGACCAGCCGCTCGATGAGGTTCTGATCCGCGCCCGCGCCCTGCTGGACCGCGAGCATGCGCAGCGCAGCCTCGACCAGATCGCCGATCGGCGAGCCGTCGACCTCGGCGACGGGGGCGTACTCGACATGCAGCCGAAAGTGCGGCTCGCCGCCGCGCTGCTTGGCCGCGTGCATGAACAGCACCTCCGGATCGCTACCGTTCGCGGCCATCCGCAGCCCGCCCGTGTACCAGTGCTCCGGCGAGGCCAGCGGCGTCGGCTTGTAGCCGGCCTGCGCCTCGATCACCGCGTCGAGCGTGACGCCCAGGTACAGCGCGCCCGGCTTGCCCATCGCGTCGCCGGGCTCGTAGATGACGAAGCTCGGCCGCTCGCTGTGCTCGCGCTCGTAGCCGAAGTAGAGCGACATCGGCGAGAAGCGAACGCCGGCCGAGCGGGCCGAGCCGAGCACATCGACGCGCTCGAACGGCCGAGCGAGCCGCTCACCAAACCGCTCTCGCACCGCGCGGACCGTGGGCAGCAGGTGATCCTGCGGCCGGACCTCGCCGATCGGCGTGTCGATCACGATCGCTTCGTCGGCCGGCAAGCGCACGCTCACCACCTGGGTGATCCCGGTGAACACCGAGGTGATCGGCGTGCGCCGAGCATGCGTCGCTCGCAGGCTGAACAGCGGAAACTCGCCCGCATGCTCGACCCTCGCGCTCGCGAGCTCGCCCGCGCGCTGGGTCTTGAGCTGCATCAGCCGATCGACGAACGCGTCGACGGTCTCGGGCTCGATGTCCTGCGAGTGCGGGAAGGTCTGCGCGAGCAGCTGCGCGAGCGCGTCACGAGTGCGCGGGATCATGGCTGATCAATATCGTACCGGTGGGCCCTGCGGCTTTTCTCGCAGGTTTCGCCGTTCCAGTCGCATCTTCCAGTCTTCGTTGGACAGCGGGATCACGTAGACAGTCGGCCACACGAAGCGCCGATCGGTCGAGCCCAGCCGTCGGGCCCAGTACTCGACGTCGACGACCTGGTAGGGCTCGTCGTCGATCACCACGATCTCGTGAATGCGCGGGACGAACTGCGCGGCCTCGGTCGTCTCCGTCCGGAACAGCAGCCGTCCCTCGCAGGCGTATTCGACGTAGGGCATGTGGCTCGCCGACTTTATCACTATCGCAGGGCGTCGATCAGCACGCTCGCGTCGGCGATTGGCATCGTGCAGGCCTGCGCGCGGCAGACCAGCGCATCGGGGCCGACGAGGCTGCTCGTGTACGCGATGGCCACTGGAGCGGAGAGCGTCGCGCGGGCCTTTCGGACCGCGGCCGCCAGCGCTTGTCCGGCCTCGGGACTCGCGGCCCGGATCGTGACGTGAGCCGCCCGCTCGCTCGCCCACTGCGCCGCGGTGATCAACCCGGCGAACGCGAACGGCCGCGCCGCGGCCTTGTGAAAGCGACTGAGCGTCTGCTCGACGTGGGTGCGCGCCTGCTCCGGCACGCCGCCCGCTCCGGCCGGTCCGCCGAGCTCGAGCCGCGCCAGCACCTCGATCGCGACTGCGACCCCGCTCGGCAGCGGCGAGTCGTGCTGACTCTCGATCCGCTCGATCAACTGCTCGCCGTCGTCGGCGGTGTCGAAGAAGCCGCCGCCCGCCCGGGCATAGTGATCGAGGCACTCGCGTGCCAGCGCCTCGGCCTCTTCGTGCCAACGCAGCTCGAGCGTGCGCTCGTGCAGATCGAGGCACGCGCGGGCCAGCAGCGCGACGTCTTCCAGGTACGCCCGCGTGTGACCGCGGCCCTGCCACGACGCTCGCAAGAGACGTCCGTCCGCGTCACGATGCCGCTCGAGCAAGGCCGCACAGGCTCGCTGTGCGACGTCGGTCCACTCGACCGCGCGCTCGGGCACGCCCCAGCGCTCGGCCGCGTTCGCGGCCTTGCAAAAGCCGGTGATCGTCAGCGCGTTCCAGGCCGTCAGCACCTTCTCGTCGCGCAGCGGCGGGACTCGTCCGTAGCGCAGCTCAAGCAGGCGAGCGCGTGCGGCCGCGAGCTCGTGATCGAGCGCGGGCGGGAGCTCGAGCGGGCGATGCAGCACCGACATCCCATGCTCGAAGTTGCCGGCCTCGGTGACCCCGTGCGCACGCGCGAACGTTCGGCCGAGCTGCTCGCCGAGCGCGTCCTCGAGCTGCGTCGGCGTCCAGCAAAAATACTTGCCCTCGACGCCTTCGCTGTCCGCATCGGTCGCCGAGTAGAACAGCCCCCGACCGTCGCGCATGTCGGCCAGCAGGTACGCCGCCGTCTCCTCGACCACGCGCCGCAGATGAGGAGCCCCATCGAGCACCACGCTCGCGTCGGCGTAGAGGCCGAGCAGCAGCGCGTTGTCGTAGAGCATCTTCTCGAAGTGGGGGATCAGCCACTCGCGATCGACGCTGTAGCGGGCGAAGCCGCCGCGCAGATGATCGTAGATGCCCCCGCGCCACATCGCCTGCAGCGTCGAGCGCAGCGCCTCGGCCAGCGTGCCGTCGGTGTCGAGCCCGGCCGGGATCGCACGCAGCATCAGCTCGAGCGACGGCACGTTTGGGAATTTCGGCGCGCGCCCAAACCCGCCCCACTCCGGATCGATCTGCCCGAGCAATCGCCGGCTCGCCTCGGCCAGACTCTCGCGCGAGCTCAGGCGCAGATCGACGCCGACCGCCGCGTCCTCGTCGAGCCCCGCGGCGATGTCGGCGAAGCCGCCCATGAACGCCTGCGCCTGGTCGAGCGCCTCGCCGCGCCGCTCCTTCCACAGCTGCGCGAGCGCCTGCAGCAGCCGCGAGAAGCCCGGCCGACCGTAGCGATCGTCGGCCGGAAAATACGTGCCGCCGTAGAACGGCTGCTGGTCCGGAGTGAGGAACACGGTCAGCGGCCAGCCGCCGCCCTGGCCCATCAGCGCCACCACTTTTTGATAGATCGCGTCGATGTCCGGGCGCTCCTCACGATCGACCTTGATGTTGATGAAGTGCTCGTTCATCAGCGCCGCGATCGCCTCGTCCTCGAACGACTCGTGCGCCATCACGTGGCACCAATGACAAGCGCTATAGCCGACCGAGAGCAGGATCGGCTTGTCCTCCGCCTTCGCGCGCGCCAGCGCTTCGGGTCCCCACTCGTACCAGTCGACGGGGTTGTGCGCATGTTGGCGCAGATACGGGCTGGTCGATTCGGCGAGGCGATTCACTCCGGCAGTCTGGCCCGGACCTCGACTGGTCACCAAACGTGATCGACGTCACCAACCCACATTTCTTGCCCGCCCTATTCTCCCGCCAATGCTTCGCCGTCCGATTGTCTTCGCCTGTTCGCTGCTCCTGCTCACTGCGCCCGCTTGCACCGACGATGCGCCCGCCGACGACGGCGGCACCGACACCACGGGTGACGGTGACGGTGACGGTGATGGCGACGGCGACGACCCGAACCCGCTGTGCGGCAACGGGGTCATCGACGACGGAGAGATCTGCGACGACGGCAACAAGGAGACCGAATATCCGCCCTACGCCGCCGAGGACTGCATCGACGACTGCTCGATGGTGCTCTCGACCTGCAACGACGGCACGGTCGATCCGGGCGAGGACTGCGACGACGGCAACGCCGACAGCAAGGACGACTGCACGAGCTCGTGCACCGTCAACCACATGGGCGTGCACTCGGCGTGCACCGTCTTCCAGGACGGCATGGAGATCGATCCGCTGTTCAACATCGCCGACGGCGAGATCCAAAACTGCGACAACGTCGAGCCGGTCGCCGGCACCGAGGTCGGCTGCAATCGCTCGTGGGAGTACGTCGGCAACAACCAGGTCTTTGCGGCTGGTGGCGACTGCCAGATGATCTCGCTGAAGTGCGAAGGCGGAGCGATCTGCCCGGGCCCGATCGGCGACTACGACTCGGTGACCGAGTGTCCTGCCGGTCACGTGCTGATCGACAAGACCATCGAGGGCGACGCGATCGTCCCGACCATCAAGAGCCGCGTGTGCCTGCGCGCCTGCGAGTCGGATCGCGACTGCCGCTGGAACGAAGCGGACGTCTATTGGGAAGGCCCGGGCGAGTACCGCTGCCAGGTCACGCCGCTCTCCAACGGCAACCGGGTCTGCAACGACGCGCGAAACGACGCGCTGTGAGTCGCTGACTGCCTTTCAGGTAGACGCGGCGCGGCCGGGTGCCTTAGCGTGCTCGGCCGATGTCCGAACAATCTCTATATCAGCGACTTGGTGGCAAGCCCGCGCTCGAGGCCGCAGTCGATCGCTTCTACGAGCGCGTGTTGGCGGACGACCGGATCTCCCACTTCTTCACGACCGTCGACATGGACGGCCAGCGCAAGAAGCAAAAGCGCTTCTTGGCGGTCGCGTTCGGGGCCAACGAGCACTGGGACGGCAAGGACATGCGCGCCGCTCATGCGCACCTGAAGCTCACCGAGGAGCACTTCGGTGCGGTGGCCGAGGCGCTGCAGGGGACTCTTCAGGATCTCGGCGTGCCGGCCGAGCTGATCGGCGAGGTCATGGCGATCGCCGCGTCGACGCACGACGACGTCTTGAACCTGTGAGAGGTCAAAAGCAGATCGAGCGCGGCTGACCGTTCGCCTCGATCTGCTCGCAGCGCATGCCCGACGGGCAGTTCTTGCTGCCGCCGCAGTCGAGCGCACAGACCTCGTCGCCGTCGACGGGCAAGCACGTGAGCGTGGCCGAGCCGCCCGGCGGAGGATCGCAGCTGTCGACTCCGCCGTTGCACGCGAACGTGCAGAAGCCTTGCTCGCCGGCCGGGTGCAGGCACCAGTCGTCGAAGCAGTCGTCCTTGTCGATGCAGCCCGAGTACGGCTCACCGGGCGCGGGCTCACCGGTCTCGTCCTCGGCCGAGATGGTGCCCCGATCGCTGCAGGCGAGCGTCAGCAAGACGAGGATCGTGGGCGCGAGCGAGCGGGCGAGGCTTCCAGCCATCGAGCGCTTCGCTTGCAATTGCCGACCCACGGCGAATTTCGAGCGGAATCAACCCGCGCCAGGCCGGACGCGCGCCAACTCGGTTGTCGTTGGGATCAACGTCAGTGACCGAGCAGCGAGCCGATCTGAAAGACCAGCAGCGCCGCGACATAGGCGATCGCCGTCATGCTGACCAGCATGAACATCGGCCACTTCCAGCTGCGGGTCTCCCGACGCACGACCGCGAGCGTCGACATGCACTGGCACGCGTAGACGAAGAACACCATCAGCGCGAGCCCGGACAGCGGCGTGTAGCGGGGC
This sequence comes from Enhygromyxa sp., assembly GCA_035538075.1. GTDB lineage: Bacteria > Myxococcota_A > Polyangia > Nannocystales > Nannocystaceae > Plesiocystis. Next base: position 5,212 of record DATLLB010000517.1, on the reverse strand, counting down.
GTGCCGTCGGCGTGCTTGGCCGTGGCCAGCTCTTCGCGCAGCGGCGCGTCGTCTTCGTCCGCGCCTTCGATGCCGTAGACCAGCCCGAGCGTCGAGACCAGCACCTCGCGCGCGGCGAAGCTGCCGATCAGCCCGATGCCGATGCGCCAGTCCTGACCGATCGGCTCGAGCACCGGCTCGATCGACTTGCCGAGGGTGCCGGCGATCGATCGCTCGATCGCCGTCTCGCCCGGCGCGAGCTCGGCCTCGTCGACCTTGGGATACGTCAGCAGCCCCCACAGCACGATCGTCACCGCCAAGATGATCGTGCCCGCGTCGCGCAGGAAGTCGGCGGTGCGATCCCAGACCTGCCGCAAGGTGTCGCGCACCCGCGGCAGTCGGTAGGGCGGAAGCTCCAGCACCAACGGCGGCGTCGGGCTCTTGAGCAGCGTGCGCTTGTAGAGCGCGCCGAGCAGCAGGGCCGATACGGTCGAGAGCAGGTACATGCCCAGCAGGATCAGCCCGCCCTGCGTGAACGGCCCGAGCACGCGCTCGTTGGCCACGAACAGCGCGCCGATGATCAGCGTGTAGACCGGCAAGCGAGCGCTGCAGCTCATGAACGGGATCATCAGGATCGTGACCACGCGATCCTTGAAGGAGCTGATCGTCCGCGTGCTCATGATCGCCGGGATCGCGCACGCGTAGCCCGACAGGAGCGGCACGAAGGCCTTGCCGTTGAGGCCCACGCGCGCCATCAGCCGATCGACGATGAACGCCGCGCGGGCCATGTAGCCGGAGTCCTCGAGGATCCCGATGAACAGGAACAGCAAGGCGATCTGCGGCACGAACACGATCACGTTGCCGACGCCCGCGATCACGCCCTCGGTCAGCAGATCGGTGAAGGTGCCGGGCCCCAGCGTGCTGGCCACGGTCTCGGAGAGCCAGCCGATGCCGCCTTCGATCAGCCCCATCAGCGGCTCGGCCCAGCTGAAGATCGACTGAAAGAGCAGCGCCATCACCAGCAGAAATACCGTGGGGCCGAGCACGCGGTGGGTCAGCACCGCGTCGATCTTGGCCGACATCGCCATCGCTGGCGCCTCGCCCTGCTCGTTCGATCGCTCGACGAACGACAGCTCCGCGAGCAGCCGATCGACCTCGGCGTAGCGCAGCTCGACCAGCTCGCGGATCGCTCGCTCGATCGTCCCGGCGTCGAAGCGCTCGAGCACCGATCGCTCGTGTGCGCTCGGGATGCAGAGCTCGAGGCTCTCGGCCGCCTGCGCCGCCAACAACCAGCGCGCGCGCGCTGGGCCTGCTTCGGCGAGCGCGTCCAGACAGCTACGCAGCACCGCTCGCTCGGGACCGGGCGCCGTCACGCGTGGCTCGGTCCGCGCCGCACGACCCACCAGCCCGTCGAGCACCTTGATCAACGCCTCGATGCCCTCACCCGTGCGCGCCACCGTCGGCACCACCGGGATGCCGAGCGCCGCCTCGAGCCGCTCCGGATCGATCGCGACTCCGGCCTGCTTGGCCAGATCGATCATGTTCAACGCGATCACGCACGGCCGCCCGAGCTCGAGCACCTGCAGCGCGAGGTAGAGGTTGCGCGCGAGGTTGCTGGCGTCGAGCACCAACAGCACCGCGTCGGGCGGGCTCAGCTCGGCGCCGGTCAAGCTGCGAAACGCGACCGCCTCGTCCTCGGCCGTCGGCGTCAGGCTGTAGGTGCCGGGCAGATCGATCAGGATCGGAGCCGGGCTCGCCCCTGATCCGCGCAGCCGACCTTCACGAGTCTCGACCGTGACGCCCGGGTAGTTGCCGACCTTGTAGCGCGAGCCGGTCAGCAGGTTGAACAAGCTGGTCTTGCCGACATTCGGGTTGCCGGCCACCGCCACGCGCAGCGCCTCGCTCATCGCGACACCTCCGCGAGCTCGACCGCGCGCGCCTCGGCGCGGCGCAGCGACACATGAAAGCCTCGCAGCCGCAGCTCGAGCGGATCACCGAGCGGCGCTCGCTTGACCAGCGTGACCTCGACGCCAGGCACGAAGCCCATCTCCAGCAGCCGCACGCTCATGCGACCGCGGCCCGTGACCGCGCGAACCTGGGCCCTCTGGCCGACCTCGAGCTGATCGAGGGTGCGCCCGACCCCGCCACGATCTTGAAAAGGCATTTCAATGAAAATCACTACCATCGGCCAGGTCGCTGTTCAAACCGGCATGGCTCACATCTCAAATGAATTCTTCTTTCAAGTAGATCCGCCTCCGCGGGAGCTTGGGCTATGGTGCCGGGCCCCATGTCCCGCGACCTCGACGCCCTCGCGAGCGAGCTCCCGATCGCCGCGATCCTGCCCGACGTGCTCGAGGCTGTGCGCACGCGCGACGTGGTGATCGAGGCGCCGCCAGGCGCTGGCAAGACGACCATCATCCCGCTCGCGCTGCTCGAGCGCGGCGTGCTCGGGGACGGGACGATCCTCGTCCTGCAGCCACGTCGCCTGGCCGCGCGACTCTCGGCGCTGCGGGTCGCGTCGCTGCTCGGCGAGCCGCTCGGCGAGCGCGTCGGCTACCGCGTGCGCTTCGAGTCGTCGGGCTCCGCTCGCACCAAGCTGTGGTTTCTGACCGAGGGCGTGCTGCTTCGGCGGCTGCGCGACGATCCGGAGCTGGCCGGCGTCGACGCGGTGATCCTCGACGAATTTCACGAGCGCCAGCTCGACGCCGATCTCGCGCTCGCGCTGCTGAAGCGGATCCAGAGCAGGCGACCGCTGCGGCTGATCGTGATGTCCGCGACGCTCGACGCGGGGCCGGTCGCGAGCTTTCTCGATCACCCCGCCCACCTGCGCACCGAGGGCCGCAGCTTTCCGGTCGAGATCGAGTACAAGAGCCCGCGCTCGCGCAGCGGCGAGCTTCCGCTCGAGCGCCAGGTCGCCGCGGCCGTGCGCGAGCTGGTCGAGCGCAAGCTGCTCGGCGATCCGAATGCGCCTGGTCACGCGCTGGTGTTCCTGCCGGGCGCCCGCGAGATCCGAGCCTGCGCCGAGCAGTGCGCGAGCCTGGCCGAGCGCGCCGGTCTCGAGCTGCTGAGCCTGCACGGGCAGCTGTCGCGCGAGCAGCAGGATCGCGTGGTCGAACGCTCGACTCGCAGCAAGCTGATCCTCAGCACCAACGTCGCGGAGACCTCGATCACGATCGACGGCGTGGTCGCGTTGATCGACAGCGGGCTCGCACGCATCGCCGACTTCGATCCCGGCAGCGGCTTGCCGCGGCTGAGCCTCGCGCCGATCTCCCGGGCCTCGGCCGCGCAGCGAGCCGGCCGGGCGGGGCGGACTCGGGCGGGCGTGTGCATACGCCTCTATGGGCGGCACGATCACGATCATCGACCGGAGCATCAGCTCGCCGAGATCCGCCGGCTCGAGCTGGCCGGTCCGGTGCTCGAGCTCGCGGCCGCGGGCGTGCGCGAGCCGGAGAAATTCGAGTGGTTCGAGCCGCCTCCGCCCGCGTCGCTGGCCGCTGCGCAGACGCTGCTGCGGCAACTCGGCGCGATCGATGAACGCGGCGCGCTGACGGAGAGCGGTCGCGCGATGCTGAGCTTTCCGCTGCATCCCCGACTCGCGCGCTTGCTCGTCGCGGGGGCTGAGCGAGGCGTCGGCGAGCTCGCGGCCGCGGCTGCGGCGATCCTCGCCGAGCGACCGCTGCGAACCGGGGGCCCGCCCCCGCGCACCAGTGATGCCGACATCCTGGATGAGCTCGAGCTGCTCGAGCGAGGCGATCGCGGCCTCGATCCTGCGGTCGTCTCCGCCGTGCGCAGAGCGACCGATCAGCTGCGCAGGCTGATCGGCAAGCAGCCTGCGGGACCGCGATCCCGCAACGATCGAGAGCTCGCGCTCCGCCAGGCGCTCCTCGCCGCGCACCCCGATCGGGTTGCGAGCGTGCGCGTCGACGATCACGGCCACCGCACGCTCGTGTTCGCCTTCGGCGGCTCCGCCGAGCTCTCGCCCGAGAGCGCGGTGCGATCGTCCGCTTGGGTGATCGCGCTGCGCAGCGAGGAGCGACGCGAGGGCACCCGCCGCCGCGCCGTCGTTCGCAGCGCGTGCGCGATCGATCCCGAGTGGTTGATCGATCTGTTTCCAGACGCCGTGATCGACGACGAGCAGCTGCGCTTCGATCCTTCGCGCGAGCGAGTGATCGGCGAGTCGGCGCTGCGCTACGGCAAGCTGGCGATCACCGCTTCGCCGATCACCAAGCTGCCCGAGGCGGCCTCGCAGATCCTGCTCGAGGCCGCCCGCAACGTCGGCGTGCAGCGCTTCTGCGGCGACGAGCTCGAGCAGCTGCGCCTGCGCGCCGCGTTCGTGCACGCCCACCGGCCCGAGCTGCCGCTGCTCGACGACGCGCGGATCGACGAAGCGCTCACCCACGCCTGCGCGGGAAAAACCAGCTTCGCCGAGCTCCAGCAGGCCAACCTCCCCGCGATCATCCAAGCCGAGCTGGGCATGCGCGCCGGCGATCCAACCGCCCTCGATCGCCTGGCCCCGCGCACCACCACGCTCCCCGGCGGCCGCAAGTTGGACATCCATTACGAAGCCGATCGCCCCCCGTGGGTCGGCTCGTGGCTGCAGGACTTCTTCGGTCTGCGCACGGGCCCGCGGGTGCTCGACGGCAAGATCCCCGTGGTCCTGCATCTGCGCGCGCCCAACCGCCACGACGTCGCCGTGACCACCGATCTCGCCGCGTTCTGGCGCGATCACTACCCCGAGCTGCGCAAGCGCCTGAGCCGTCGCTATCCCAGGCACGATTGGCCCGATGATCCCCTGACCGCGAAGCCGCCCGCGCCCAGCGGTCGCAAGCGAGCGAAGTGAGCATGATCGACCATCAGGAATTTCTGCGTCGCTTCGAGTCCGCCGAGCTGACCAGCGCCGAGCTCACCCACGCCGAGCACATCCGCATGGCGTGGCTGTACCTGCGCGCGCACCCGCTGCCCGAGGCCCTCGCGAAGATTCGCTACGGCATCCGCCACTTCGCCGACGCCCACGGCGCGACGGCCCTCTATCACGAGACCATCACGATCGCGTACGCGCTGCTGATCGCGAGTCGCCTGGAAGATGGGCAAGACTGGGACGAATTCCGCCGCGCGAACCCGGAGCTGTTCGAGCCCAAGCTCGCGATCCTGCACCGCTACTACGAGCAGCAGACCTTGCAGAGCCCACACGCCAAGCAGCGCTTCGTGTGGCCGGACAAGCTCTGAATCAGCG
>DATLLB010000516.1:0-5780 GCA_035538075.1 Enhygromyxa sp. | reverse complement strand
CTTGCAGTCCGACTCGTGCACCGCCCGCGGCCCTGCCCCCCAGCCCGAGGCCACGACCGCCACGATCCCGACGATCAGCAGCAGGTCGAAGGCCAGCAGCCACGGGTGATAGAAGGCCAGCAACAGCAGGCTGGCCCCGGTCGTCAGCGCCAGCGCGGTGCCGTCGAGCAGCAGCGAGACCACGTCCTTTTGCAGCAACACCACGTCGAAGAAGCGGTTGGCCAGCTCGTGGTTGGAGTGCTCCTGGCGGTGGTTGCGAGCGACGCGGGGCAGTCGGCGGATCCAGTCGGTCGTGGTCCGCACCCAGATGCGCCGATGGATGCGCTCGGCCACGACGATCTGCGTGACCTGCAAGATCGCGACCGCGGCCAGGGCGATCAGCAGCAGCAAGCCCAGCATCAACAGCGGCTGCAGCATCAAGCTCGAGGCCACGGTGTTGACCAGCGCCTGCGCTGCGACCGGCACCGCCAAGGAGGTCGCCGCCATCGCGGAGCCGAACACCAGCGCGACCCCGATGTCGTGGCGCTCGAGCCGAACCGTGGCCAGTAGCCGCCGCATCGGCGTCTCGGCCCGCTCGGTCGAGGCCAGCATCATCCGCGGCTCGACGGCCACCCAGCGCATCGGCAGCGCGAAGCCGTGACGCTCCAACCAGTCGAGCAGCGAGCGCAGCGTCATCGCCTTGCGCTGCTCGCCGAGCGGGTCGAGGGTCACGACCTCCAGCGCGCGACCGGTGCGGAGCACGAACAGCCAGCGGTCAGCCAAGCGCGTGACCGCGGGTGTCCCCAGCGTGGTCAGGCGCTCGAGCTCGTCGGGCGTCGCGACGGTGAAGTGGGCAGCCTTGAGTCCGGCGCGGCGGCAGGAGTGGCCCAGCGCCGAGGTCCATTCGCCCATGTGGGCGACCCCTGCCGCCTCGCTCGCAGCCTCGACCGTCAGCGGGCAGCCGACGGTCGCCGCGAGCATCTCCAGCATTTTGGCCGGGATCCTTACGTAATCGATTGTGGTCATTTGGGTCCGAGAGCACGAGTCAGCCCCAGCCGGGCAAGCGCCCGACTCGAATGAGGCCCCGGTGCATCGCGCTGGCGATTTTCGGGCGCACGGATCCTGTGGACCGCACGCGCTCGCATTCAGCCGCTCAACGGCTTGAATGCAATTGGCAGCACGATGCCCGAACGGTGGTTGGCGATCGCAATGCGATTACGAACCAACAAACACTCGAGCGCTCGAGCTCGGCGGACCCCGCACCGGAGTGGCGCGCCACCGCTCGGCCGTGGGCGCCTGCTCGGACTCGCAAGCGACCCGCCGCTCGATCCACGTGATCCTCGCGGCGAGCGGCTCCAGCTCCTCGGGCGGAATCCACACGAAGTCGCTGCCGACCGCACGCTTGTCGGCGCGCTGGTTCCAGCGACCCAACCACGTGCTGGGCACGTCATCGCCATCGCTCGCGCGATCCTGCTGGCCCACCTCCTGGTGGTGCACGTCGGCGAGCGGACCACCGACCAGGAACCCGGTCAGCGAGAAGGTCAGCGCCAAGCACAAAAACAGGCACAGACTCCGGTGGAGCGCTTCGATGCTCCGAAGTGCCGAATCTGCACGAGTCCCTGGCGCTGAGGCCATCCGCTCGCAATATGCCCCGAACAGCAAATGCGGTCAATGGCAGTTCCAGCGAATGTGTGGTGTGCCGCAAGACAAAAGCAAAACGGGCGCCCCGAAGAGCGCCCGCCTTGTCGAGGTTGGGGTTGTCGCGCGATCAGGCGCCGAGCTTGGCTCGTACCATCGCCGGCACGTCGATGCCGGTCGCGGCCTTGATCTGCTCGCTGTAGTTGACCAGCTTCCCGGCCACGTCGTCGCCCTCGCCGTTGCCCCCGCCCTTGCCCAGCACGGTCAGCCGGTCGACCTTCAGGTCACCCATGCTCTGGGAGATCCGGGCCATCAGCGGGACCAGCTTCTGCATGAGCAGGATGTCGCGGCCGGCCGAGCCGGAGCTGTTGTAGCGGGTTGCGATGTCGCTGAGGACCTTGGCCGTGGCCGAGCCCTGCTCGACGATCTTCGCCGCTTCGCCCTTGGCGTTCTCCTCGGCCTCGCGGCGCGCCGCCTCGGCCGGCTGCAGCACGTCGGCGTCGAGCTGCAGGCGGACCTGCTCGATGCGAGCCTCCTGCGTGTCGACCTCGGCCTTGGCCTGCGCGACCAGGGCCTGGACCTCACCGAGCTGCTGAGCGATCAACGCGTCGCGGCGCGTGCGAGCGTCGGCGACCCGGCGATCGTTCTCCTTGCGCGCAATCTCGATCTCGGCCTCGAGCTTGGAGAGCTCGCCGTTCATCGTGTTGCGCCACTTCTGCTCGGCCGCCTCGGCGCGGGCTTCGGCCTCGGCGATCTGAGCGTTGCGGCGGATCTGCGCGCTGATCTGCCGACCGATCGCGTCGAGGTAGCCGACGTCGTCGGACACGTTCTGAATCTTGAGCGTGTCCATCACCAGCCCGAGCCGGCTGAGGTCCTGCTCGGCCTCCTCGGCGAGCTTGGCCGCAAACTCCTCCTTGTCCTTGTTGACCTGCTCGGGGGTCAGGCCCGCGAGCACGCCACGCAGGTTCCCTTCGAGCGTCTCGCGGGCGATCTTCATGATCTCGTCGCGCGACTTGCCGAGGAACCGCTCCAAGCAGTTGTTGAGCAGCGGCTCCTCGCCGGGCACCTTGATGTTGGCCACGCCCTGGACCGAGAGCGGGATGCCGCCCTTGGAGTAGGCGTTCTGGACCCGGACCTCGATGATCATGTTGGTCAGGTCCATCTTGTCGACGGTCTCGAACAGCGGCACGCGAATGCCACGACCGCCACGGATGACGCGGTAGCCGGCGACCCGGTTGTTGCCGGCCTCGCGGCGGCGGCCCGAGAACACCAACACCTCGCTGGGCTGGCAGACGTAGAGCACCCGCTTGATCACCAGCAGCACGGTGACGAAGCCGATGATCAGGATCGCTGCGAGCGCGCCGAAGGCTGCGGGTTCGATGATTGCGAGAAGCGTGGACATCACGAGAGCTCCTTTCCGCCGAGCGCGGGCGGCTTGATGCCGCCAACCGGGCTACCGATCGCAGGCGCGGTCGGTCGTTTGACTCCGCCACCGGGCCCGCTCGATCCGCCACCGCCACCGCCACCGCTGCCGGCGAGCACGGCCGGGATGTCGATGCCGATGGTCTCGCGCAGCGCCCGAAGCACGGCCGCCACGGTCTGGGGATACGCTGCGGCGTAGGCCGCAAGCGCCGATCCGTCGCCACGATCGAGCACGTTGACCTCGCCGACCTCGATGTCGTTCATGTGCTCGATCACCGTGCCGATGATCTCTTCGAGGTGCTGGATGACGTAGATCTCCTTGGCGTTCTCGCCCATCGCGTTCCAAGCCGCGGTCGTGGCCTCGAGCACCTCGACCAGCGCGCGACCGTTCTCCATGGTCGGCGCCGCGTCGCCCTTGGCACGAATCGCCTCGGCCTGCCGACGGGCCTCGGCCGGGATGATCACGTCGGCCTGCAGGCGCCGCTGCTCGAGCTGCGCACGGATGCGCTGCAGCTCCTGCTCGGCCTGGGCGCGCGCCGTGTTGGCGGCCGCGACCGCCTCGCGCTCGACCGCCTGCGCCTCACCGTCGAGCTCGGCCTTGACCGTGGCCAGCTGGTTGCGCTTCTGCAGGATCGCCGTCTCGGCCTGCGCCTTGGCGACCTCCGAGCGGCGCTTGGCGGTCGCCTGCGCCTGCGTGATCTCCTGCATCGCCTGGTTCTCGGCGTTCTCGGCGTCACGCAGCACGCGGGCGATCTGCGGGCGGCCGAGCGAGTCGAGGTAGTTGGTCGAGTCGGAGACGTTCTGGATCTTCAGGGTGTCGAGCTCGAGCCCGAGCTTGTCGAAGTCCTTGACCGCGCTGTTCATCAGCTTCTCGGCGAAGGTCAGCCGGTCTTCGTTGACCTGCTCGGGCGTCATGTCGGCGACCACCTCACGGACCGCGCCTTCGAGCGTCTGCTGGGCGACCACGTAGATCTCGCGCGTCTCTCGGCCGAGGAAGCGCTCGATCGCGTTGCGGATCTTGCTCGGCTCCGAGTGGATCTTGACGTTGGCGATCGCGTGGATGCGCAGCGGGATGTTACCGGCCGAGTAGGCGTTCTCGACGCTGACGTCGATCGACAGGTTGCGCATGTCCATGCGATCGACCCGCTCGATGATCGGAATCCGCCACTTGCGACCCTTGCCGCCGCCCGAGAACTCCTCGGGCTGGTCGGCGCGACCGTGCGGCATGATCACCAGCGGACCGAGATCGACGCCGTTCTTGATGCGCTTGCGGCCGGTGAAGATCAGCACTTCGTTCGGCTGGCAGATGTGCAGAAAGCTCCTGATCAAGATCAGTACGAACAAGAGCGAGACGGCGATGCCGGCCGCCACGGCGATCACCGAGCCGACCGTGATGTCGGCGAGCGGCGGGGCCAAGAGATGGAGATGGTCCATGAAGTTGTTGCTCCTGAGCGGCCCCGAGGGCCTGAGTGGGGGTGGTGAATGAAAATCAGACTTGCGCCGCGCTGCGGGCTGCGTCGAGCTTGACGACCATCGCCTTGGATCCGCGCATCTCGACGATCAGCGCCTGCTCGCCGCGCGCGAGGGATTGATCGTCGCACTCCGCGAGCACGTCGACGGTGGTGCCCTTGAGCTCGATGCGGATCTTGCCGAGTCGCTGGGGGCCGGCCGCGATCAACATCTCGCCCGACTTGCCGACGTAGTCGTCGACCGTCGCGGCCACGCCCGTATCGTCGGCCGAGAGCCGCCGAATCAGCGTGACCGCCGTCCAGCCCATCAGGAAGCCGACGCCGATCGCGAGCCCGAGCGCAAGCATCGGCGCCGCGAGATCGAGCCCGTCGAGCACGATGCCGGTCAACCCGAAGAACGCGGCGAAGAAGGTCCAGAAGCGCATCGAGGCGAGCACGCCAAAGAAGCCGCCGAGATCGCCGTGGGTGTCGTGGCCATCGATCGCATGACCGTCGAGGCTCTTGTCGAAGTGCAGCTCCTTGAGACCGACTTCGTGATCACCATCGACGTCCTTGCCACCGAGCAGGAACGAGGCGCCGAGCAGCACCGAGCCGAGCACCAGGGCGAAGACGTAGGCGTAAATGAGCATCGTGTCCTCCGGCGCGGCCTACTCGGACCGCGCTCAGGCTATTTCATACCAGCGCTGCGGCCCGCCGCGGGGCAAAACGCGCGGACCGGCGTCTCAACTGGCTTGGCGGAGCTGTGGACCACTTTCGCCCGGCTCGACCACCAGCGTGACTTGGCTGTCGAGCCAGCGCTCGGCCCGTTCCGTCGCTCCGACCCCCAGCAAAATTCGACGTGCGCCCTCGACCGTGCGCGCTCGCGTTTCCACGAGCACGCGAAAGCCCTCTTCGAGCCTGCGCAGGATCCAGTCGAGCATCATGCTCGGATCCTCGCGCCGGACGATCACCACGGTCCCGACCGGGAGCCCACGCACGCGCGCGAACACGTCCTTGGGCTCGATCTGATCGTCGACCGTCACCGACGGCGCCGCGATCGACTGCGCCAAGCTGTCGGCCAGCCCCGGCTCGCGCACGTAGACCAGCACGCCTTCGTCGATGCTCTTCGCGAGCCCGCCGATGCCCGGCGCACGACCGACGCTCGGCAGCTCGCGCCGCGTGTCGGCCTCCGGCGCCGCGATCGGCAGCTCGCGTCGCGTCGCCGCCTGCGAAGCCGTGGGCCGCGAGGCCGGCGAGAGCTCGCGCCGCGTGGGCGTGTCCGCGTCCCACGGT
>DATLLB010000515.1:0-8330 GCA_035538075.1 Enhygromyxa sp. | reverse complement strand
GAGGTCGGCTAAAAATCGACCATGATGCCGAGGCTCGGATAGATCGGCAGACCAATCAACGAGCGGCGATCGGCCCAGTCGGTCGTGTAGATCCAGACCTCGGGGTAGATGTTGTTGTAGATGTTCTGAATGTCGAGATACAAGGTGACGCTGGTGCGATCGAGCGTCCAGCGCTTGTCGAGGCGGATGTCGAGCTGGTGGAATAGCGGTTGATAGGTGGTCCCGCGCGGGGCTCGAATGGGATTGTAGAACCATTCAGAACCGGCGGCGAAGATCTCGCGACCAACCACCGGGGTCTCGGGATTGCCCGAGACCAGGCGAAAGCGGGTCCCGAGCCGAAATCCACGCGGCAGCCGGGCGCTGAGCAAGGCCACGAAATTATGGCGCTGGTCGAAGACCGCGGGCAGCCAGGTGCCGTCAGGCTGACCGACGCGGGCCCACATCAGCGTGTAGCCGAGCCAGCCGTCGAGCCAGCCGTTGGCCAGGCTGCGCCGCAGCAGCAGCTCGAGGCCGATCGAGCGGCGGCGGCCGTGATGGACGGTCCCCCAGGGAGTCTCGATGTCGACCGGCAAGCCCTCGCGCCAAAATGCGGTCGCGCGCGCTTCGAGCTCCCACGGGAGGCTCGCCTGCACGCCGGCCGAGCTGTGAATCACGTAGGTCGCCGTGGTCGTGCGGTCGACGACGTCGATCGCGATGTTGGGCTCGAAATAGGTGATCAAGTATTCCGGCACGTCGGCGACGCCGTCGCCCAGATAGCCGTCTTGCTCGATCAGCTGAGCTTCACGATCGATGTCGATCACGATCGGCGTCGAGTACATGCCGAGCGCCGCCAGCAGCTCGACGCGCGGGTGAAGGCGGCCGCGGAGGTCGAGGCGCGGATCGAGGCGAAACTTCGGGTAGCCCGAATAGGCATAGAGGTTGGCGCGGAGCGAGGGCACCAGCCGCCAGTCGCCGAATTCGAGCGGCAGCCCGGCCCAGATGCCGAAGCGCAGCTGGTCACCGTGAATGTGGTCGGGCCGGTCGGGGCGGACCTGCCGAGCCGGCAAGCGTCGACTCCAGCGCTCGGCAATGATGTCCGTGCCGAATTCCAGGTTCAACCACGGCGTCAGCTCTCGACGCGTGAACGCGGCGCGAAACGAGTAGACCTGCCCGTAGCGGTCGGTCTGATCGCTACCAAACGTCAGATTCGAGCTGTCGAGTCGCAGCGAAGGACTGATGAGGGCGGACCACTTCTCGCCGCTGCGCCGATACTCCACGTCGAAGCGGTGAAACGCCGCATCGAAGTTGAAGTAGTTGGCGGCAAACAGCCGATCGCCCGCGCCGACGGCCCGCAGCGTGAGGTGGTGGCCTGCCGCGACGGGATAGTCGAAGCGGCCGAGGTAGTCCCAAAAATGCGGGCTCCCGGTTGGGAGCGCACCGACGGCCCCGAGCACGTAGCCAACATGACTGCTGCGCGCGCCCACATGAACCGAGCCCGCGCCGACCGGACCCTCGATGGTTCCGCCGAGATCGAACAGGTCGAAGTGTGCCTGGCCGTGAATGCCGTCGCGGCGGCCGGGCCGGCTCTCGATCTCGACCAGCCCACCGCCGTAGCTGCCAAACGCGGCAGAATAGTTGCCGGGGCTGAGCTGCACGCGGCCGACCATCGGTGGCGAGAGCACGCTGGCGATCGGCAGTACGTGATAGGCCCGCGGGACTGGATGGCCGTCCAAGTAGAACCCGGCCTCAGTCGGATCGCCGCCACGAAAACCGATCATGCCGAAGCCCAGCGGGCTGCGTGCGATGCCGGGCAGGTTTTGTGCGGCGAGCAACGGATCGTCGCCGCTGCCCGCATGGTGGCGGGCCTCCTGGCCGTCGATTGCATGCTCGGGCGTGACGGCGTAGTCGGGCTGACGCTCGACTCGGACCTCCGTGCGGTAACCGTCGGCCTTCGGACGCACGTAGAGCTCGAGTGGCTCGTCGTCTTCGCCTGAGACTTCGGCCCACTGCTCGAAGCGGGCGTAGCCACCGGCGACCACGACCACGCGCACCTTGCCGATCGGGACCTCGATGCTGAACTCGCCGTCTTCGTTGGTCTCGACTCTGCGCATCCACGTGACGGCGTCGGGGTCGAGCGGGTCGCGTGGGCGTTGGCCGGGGCGCACGTCGGCGGGTGCGTCGACGACGAGCACGACGGCGCCCGCGATCCCTCGACGGCTGCCGCCCGCCTCGATCACGCGGCCGGAGACTCGAGCATCAGTGCTCGCGACTTCGTTGGCGGGCGGCGCCGCGGCGGCCAAGCCCGGGGCGAGTGCCAGCGCCAGGCCCAGCAGTGTCGCCCGCCCGAGCGTCATTGGATCTCGAGCTCCACACGCACGACTTCCTCGGCGCCGCGCTGGTCGTGAATGGCCAAGACCATGCGCGCGAGGCCGGGCTCGGCATGTTGGTCGATCTCGACCACGATCGCCTCGGTCGCCGGGAGCGGGTTTGGCTGCGCGACGGTGATCGGCCCGGCCGTGGCGACGCGAACGAAGACCAACTCGGGCATCAAGGTGAACACGTCGCCCGCGAAATCGAGCGGGACGAACATGGACTGGGCGAACTGCTGGTTCTCGTCGAGCCCGGCCGTCATACGCAGCCGCTGGCCGGGCTCGACGGCGATCGGTCCGATGATCCCGTCGCTCGGCGTGAGCTCCATCGTCGCACCCGCGAGCTCGACCTCCATACGCACGAGCTGCGGTGGACGGTTGGCCTGCTGCAAGAACAAGGCAGGGTGGAAGTGCTCGACAGGAAGCGAGGTGGCCACGCCCTCGGAGACGGCGTGGGCGAGCAGCCACCAGGTGGGGCCGACGCGAGGCGTCGCATACATGAAGCCGCAGTCGCTCGGGACGATTTGGTTGGTTCGTCGAGCGGTCCAGCAGTCCTCTGCGCTCTGACCGTTCCAAGCGATCGCGGTGTAGACCCACAGACTGTGATTGACGTAGGCCTTGTCGCCGAGCGGAGGCGCCTCGAATTCGATGCTGCCCCGGCCTTCACCGAGCCGGCACGGCGTGCTCAGCGTCCAGCTCTCGAGCTCGTCGCAGCGCAGGTCGAGCCATGGATCGTCGAGCAGGACCATCCCGCCGCCGCCCTCCTCCTCAGGCTGGCTGAGCAGCAACCAAACGCTGTCGAGCTCATCATCGGCCAGCGCGAGCCCGTCGACGTCGACGACCTCGACCTCGAAGCGCACCCGATCCCCCGGCAGAAACTCCGAGACCGGCGCGTCGCTGGGATAGAACACGCGCTCGGGATCGTGCGGCCCCAGCTCGACCACGCGTACGCGAAACGAGACCGGCTCGATCTCGGTGATCCTGCTCGCCGGCCCGACCTCGAGCAGCCCGCAGCCGCTCAGCATCGCAAGGGCGACGACGCCCGCTCTGATCTCGACCCGCGACAACGCGGGTCAACTACACCACATCCGATCGCTGACAGTCACATCAACGTCGACGGGCCGCGGCCTCGGCCAGCCTGCGCAGCTCGAGCACGATCTTCGCGATCTCGTCGACGTTCGGGTTGGGCATGTCGAGGTGCCGGATCGCGCTGCCGATGTCGGCCCACGCGAAGCAGCGCACCTTGAGGCCCAGCCAGCTCAGCGCGGTGAAGATGCCCCGCGTGAGCCGATCGTCGACGAGCACGGCGATGTGCTGCTTGTTGCCGAGCGTGTCGATCACCGCGCGACGCTGGCCGCTGGTGATGCTCGCACCGCCCGTGGCGGCGCCGAGGATGTACTCGAAGTCGTGCCGCTTGATGCACGCGATCCACGAGTTGAAGCGCGCTGCCGGTACGGCGCCGGGCTCGGCGTAGGTCACGAGCAGCGGCCCCTGCCAGGCCCAGCTGAAGCTGCCGTCCTTGGCCACATCGAACTCGGCGTCGCTCATCTCGGTCCGTTCGCTGCTACCACGCTACCTGCTGGTCACAGCGTGTCAAGGCCATCAGCTCACCGAGAGCCAGCGGCCGCTCTGTAGCGCCTGATATCGCGACGCTCGCAGCTGCCACTCGAGCAGGCCGCGGGCGAGCGTCCTGACCTGGGCGATGTAGTTGGCGACCAGCGGATCGCGGCGCTCGGCCTCGATCTGCGCGGCGAGCTGATCGAAGGCCGCGACCGCTTCGTCGTGCAGCCTGGCGGTCTCGGCCACGGCCGCGGCGACGCTCATGCCCTCGTTCACGAGCACCACAATCATGTTGGCGGTGCCGGCCTCGACGTCCTTGGAATGCGAGGCGATGTCGTTGGCGTGACAGATGATATTGGCATAGTGCTCGCGCAGTAGCCCGAGCTTGGGACAGGTCCGCGACCACAGCGGGAGCGCATAGGCGTGGGCGATCTCGATGAGATCGAGGACCGGGTAGGCACCCGAGGCGTGGCCGCGAAACGTCAGATAGCGCTCGCGCACCACCGGCTTGTTTTCGTGCACATCGATCTCGTCGATTACGCCCTCGAAGTATTCGGCCATCGAGGCCAGGAACCGGTACCAGGTCGGCGTCGCAGCCCGCTCGCGCAGCCGCTCACCGACGTTGGCGAACGCCCGAATGAACACGTCCGCGTAGGGCTCCTTGCCGGTGCCCGCGAGCGCGCCCATGTACTTGGCACAGGTCGCTTGCTGCTGCTCCGGGCGCATGTGCGGGAGCACGAGCTCGAGGTGATCGTCGAGCAGCAGCCAGGCCGCGAGGAAATCACAGATCACCTGCAGATCGCCGCGTGTGGCCGACGGGTACGAGTAGCCGCCGAAGTAGCCCGCGCGCAGGACCGTGAGCCGCTCGAACATCGGTGTGCCGCTGACCACCAACCCGGACGCGTCGGCACGCTTCAACGTGTCGGCCTCGACCTCCAGAGCGTGCGGGTTCAACGAGGTCGTCCACAGCTCGGGATAATGCAGTTCGACTACGCTCATCCGCTTCTCCGTTGCGATCTGGACGTCGCGAACTCGCAGGCAGTTTCGCACGCTCGATGAGAGCCGTCGATTGCTGGTGCGTCGTGCAGTGCTGGAAGCTACGCAGCGTTCGGTGCTGTCTGGCGCTGTGACCGCGGCACTGCCAGCCACAGCAGCAGCAAGCTCAGCAGCGCAGATGCAATCGCCAGTGCCAAACGCGTGATCGCTTGCCCGCGCGTGGGCACCTCGAGCGTGTCGAGCAGCACGGCCTGCGGTCGCAGCCCGGTCGCGGTTGCCTGGCCTTTCTCGTCGACCTGCACGGCGAACAGCGAGTCGACGATCTCCGGTGAGACGCTGCCGATCCGCCCTCGCAAGGTCACCAGCGATCGCACGCCGAGCTGCGTCGGGGACACCCGCGCGACGATCACCCGCTCGAGCTCCTCGCCCTCGACCTCGATCACGGCGGCGTCGGTGCCGAGCAACGGGACCAGCACCGCTTCGGCCTGCTCGTTCTGATCGGGTCGCTCGCCCTTCGCGACCCGGTACTCGTCGACCTGCCAGTCGCTCCGCAAGAAGCCGCGTACGGCCACGTAGCCGTCCTGATCGGCGGGCAGCGAGCCTTCACGCAGATCGTGGACGACGAGGCTCGACTCGGCGCGGGTGATCGCGAGCAGCTCGGGCAGCTCGGGCGTCGCGGCTGCGGCCAGGGCTGCGAGCCCGGCTCCGATCAGCGCTTGCCCGCGCGCCTGCTTGGCCGCGAGCACGATCGGCAGCGCGCATGCAGCCGCGATGCTCGGGCCCAGCCACGCGAGCGCGGGCAGTGGGTCGGAGACCGCGTCGATCATCAGCAGCAGCGGGACCGCGATCGCGGCGAGCGTGGCGAAGGCGCGCAAGACCACGAGCGTGAGCGTAGCTGCTATGGTCGTGGGCGGTGGTCTCTCCTCGCCTGCGGCGCGCGCTCGGCCTCGTTCTGCTCCTGCTCGGCAGCGTGAGCTGCGGTGTCCGCAAGGGCGCGCCGGAGTGGATCGGCAGCAACGCGGCGGTGGTCCGCTGCACCGTCGCCGGCCCCAACCTCGAGCTGCCGCGGCTGTTCGACGAGATCCCGAGCCCGGCCCTGCCGACCGGCCTCTACGCGCGGAGCATGGATCCGATCGCCCTCGATCAGCTGGGTTACGAGCGCGATCGGGTGGTGTGTGCGACCTTGCAGGCGCCCGACGCCAGCGAGCTCGAGGCCGCGCTGGGTGGTATCGCCAAGCTGCACGCGCAGCGTCGCGAGCTGCTCAAGTCCACGCGCAAGCTCGGCGTCTGTCGCTGCGAGTACGCCGAGGCCCTGCACGTGCGCGCGCTGGTGCCCGGCTGCCTGGACAAGCCCAGCAAGCGCAACTGTGAGCTCGAGCCCGAGCAGCTGCAGTCGCTGCAGGATCAGCTCGCGCCGTTTCAGGCCACGCTCGCCAGCACCGAGGTCCCGCGCACGCACTGGCGTTTGTTCGGGCGCACCGATCGGGCGGGCCGCTTCGTCGCGCGGCAGGACGAGTTGATCGCTCGCCATCGCGGCGGCTCCGAGGTGTTCACGGCGGCGCACCGGCTCCCGCCGCAGCCCGGCACCAAGCTGCTCGCGGGCTTGCTCGCGCTCGATCACGTGGTCGCGGTCGTGCGTCAGGACGGCGGTCGCGGGCTGCTGGTCGTGCGCGAGATCGAGGACCAGCTGATCCTCGATCACTTCGCCTATCCCGACTGGTACAGCGCCGGCCTGACCCGCATCGACCCGGAGCTGCACGCCCTGCTCGCGCACGCCGAGGACGCGCAGCTGGCCCGCTACCGCGCGGCCCTCGAGCCGCCGAGCCAGCGCCGCGAGCTGCTGATGGACCCGCGCAAGGGCTACATGGTCGAGCTCGATCACGCGGCGCTCGAGCGCGTCGATCGAGCGCTATTGACCGCAGCCAGGTACGTCGAGCTCGAGTACGACGAGGCGCTCGAGCAGCGCGAGCTGCCGCCCTTGATGATCGATCGCGTCGCCCATCAGGTCCCGTATGGCACCGAAGGTGAGGTCTTGCGTGCACGCATGCGCTTGAGCGAGCACGGGCGCGAGTGGCTGGCGAGCGTCAGCGGGCAGACGGTGCTCGAGGCCGTGCCTGCGCTCGGCAACGTCGATCTCGTGCCGTCGTTCCAGGCCGCCGAGCCCCGCTTCGCCGGGTTGTTCGTCCTGCGTGGGCAGGCGATCGAGCAGGCGTTGTTCGCCGGGCCGTCGGGCGTGCCCAAGCTGTTGTTGGCGGTCGCCTCGGTCGACGCGCGGGCGATCGATGGGGAGATCGACGAGTTCGAGGTCGCGCTGCCGAGCGGGCCGCTGCCGGGCGAGCTGCCGAGCCGCGCGGGGCTGCAGCTGCTGCGCGAGCGCCTGTCGATCACCGCGCACACGCTCGAGGTCGAGCTGGTCGACGGCGGTCACACGCTCGCGCTCGAGCTGGCGCCGCGTTGAGCTGCTAGCGCGGCGCCAGCCAGTGAAAGTGGTTGGGCCAGCGAAAGTGCAGGAACGAGAGCGTGATCGAGGGCGCGAGCGCGGTGACCTCGTGAAACCACGCGACCGGCACGAACAGCGCCTGACCGGGCTCGAGCGTGACCTCGTAGATCGCCGCGGGCTCGAACACCTGCTCGAGCGGCTCGCTCAGGTAGTAGCCGGACAGCGACGCGTGCAGCGGCGCACGCACGCGCGGGGCCAGGCGGATGCGCTTGCGACCCTGGACCTGGACCAGCAGCACGTTGTGCGGATCGAAGTGCGGCGGCGTCACGGTGCCGGCCGGGCCGACCCACAGCGAGGCTCCGTTCGGGGGCTGCAGCGGGGCCAGAAAATCCGGCAGCGGCGTGAGCTCATCCCAAAGCGATCGCAGCTCGGGGTGCGAGAGCAGGCCGTTGCGCGAGACCACGTAGAAGTCGTTGCTGGCCGCAGCCTCGGCCAGCGCGACCAGCTCGGGCAGCGTCATCGTGCGGGCGCGAGTCTCGGTGTCGGCGACGTGCGTGGCCGCGAGGCGCTCGACGTTGACCTCGATCTCCGCGGTGGGAAAGCGACGCGCCAGCTCTGCGAGCGACCACTCTCGAACGGCGCGCATGTGCTGCACGGCGTCGGTGAGCAGCAGCGGGCGCGAGCGGATCCAGTGCTCGGCCAGCAGCGTGTCGCGGTCGATCGTCTCGCGCACGGCGAGCTGCTGCTCGGGCGCGAGCTCGGCTTGCAGGCGCTGCAGCTTGGCGGCCAGCCGCGCCTCGCCGAGCCGTCGCTCGAGCCGGGTGAAGCCCTCCGAGCGGCGGATGTCGAGCACGCGCGCACGGGCGAGCCCACGCTCGACGCCCTGCGCGACCAAGGTGCCGACGATGTCGTCGAGCTTGGTCTCGAACAGCAGCTGCTCGATCACCCACAGCTCCCAGTCGAGCGCGAGGCGTAGCTCGGTCGGC
>DATLLB010000514.1:0-8941 GCA_035538075.1 Enhygromyxa sp. | reverse complement strand
GGCTACTACTGCGTCGACAACCTGCCGGTGCCGATGCTGCCGATGCTGGTCGAGACCAAGGTAGGCGGGTCTTCACCCGCCGGGGCCGGCCCGCGGCGCTTTGCGATCGGCATCGACGCGCGCGCGCAGGAGCACCTGCACGCGTTCTCCGACGTGCGCCGCGAGCTGCTCGCGGCCGGTCACAGCGTCGAGATCCTGTTCCTCGAGGCGCCCGACTCGACGATCGTGCGGCGCTTCTCCGAGACCCGGCGGCGGCACCCGATGGGCCAGCTGCCCGACGCGATCACCCGCGAGCGCGAGCGCCTGCGCGAGCTTCGAGCGCTGGCCGACACGGTGATCGACAGCGAGAACCTGACCTCGCGCCAGCTTCGTCAGCTGGTCCGCGATCGCTGGGGCACCCGCGGCGGCGCGCTGCATCTGGTCCTGACCTCGTTCGGGTTCAAGAACGGTCTGCCGAGCGAGGCCGACCTCGTGTTCGACGCTCGCTTTTTGCAAAACCCATTCGACGTGCCCGAGCTGCGAGCGCAGGGAGGCTTCGACGCGCCGGTGCGCGAGTATGTGCTCGCACAGGCCGACGCGATCGAGCTGCTCGATCGCGTCGAGGGCTGGCTGCGCTTCCAGGCGCCAGCGACCATCCGCGAGGGTCGCTCCTACCTTACGGTCGCGCTCGGCTGCACTGGCGGACAGCACCGCTCGGTCGTGTTGATCGAAGCGCTCGGTGAGCGACTGCGCGACAAGCCGGTCGCCGAGCCTGCGCCGGTGCTGGCGATCCGCCACCGCGATCTCGAGCGTGCGCTCGCCGATACTGCGCGGCTGTGTTAGCAGGCCATCGGAGACATGGACGCGCTCTATCTGTCAGCCCCCGGCGTCACGCTGCCGGACGTGCAGTGGACCAACCAGGATCAGCTGGCCAAGGTCCGCGCGCACTTTCGCGGCAGCGAGCAGGAGTGGGAGTCGATCCGACGCCAGCTCGAGCTGGTCTTCGCGCTCTGCAATTCCAAGCTGCGCTACCACGAGCCCGAGCCGCACGGTCGCCTGGCCGAGTACGCAGCCAGGGCCGCGCGTGCGTGCCTGGACAGCGCGGGGCTGCGCGCGGAGCAGCTCGGGCTCGTCATCAATGGCTCGATCGCCCGCGAGTACTTCGAGCCGGCCACGGCCATGGAGGTCTGCGCCAAGCTCGGGCTCGAGCGCACGCACGCATTCGACGTGACCTCGGCCTGCGCCGGGCTGCTCGAGGGCGTGCACGCGGCCGCGGCGTACATGCACATGTACCCCGAGCTCGAGCACGCGCTCGTGTGCGCGGCCGACCTGACCACCAGCGTGCTCTCGCACGACATCCAGAGCAGCGCCGATCTGGCCATTCGCGGAGCCGGCCTGACGATCGGCGACGGGGCGGCCGCGTTCGTGCTCTCGCGCCGCGAGCTACCGCAGAGCGGGCGCGTGCTCGGGCTGCTCTCGCAGAGCCTGCCGCAGCATCATCACCTCTGCAGCGCGCCGATCCACGGCAGCTTCCGCTCGAACTCGGCCGAGCTGTTCAAGCTCGGCGAGCACGTGCCCGGCCACATCCACGAGCTGCTGCGCCGCTGCGGCATGACCATCGCCGAGGTCGATCACTGGGTCTGCCACCAGCCCTCGGACGCGGTGGTCAGCAAGCTGATGAACGCGCTCGGGGTGCCGCTCGAGCGCGCGCTGCTGTGTCACGAGCTGTTCGGCAACACCGTCAACAGCACCGTGCCGATGACGCTCGATCAGCTGCTGCGCCGCGGACGGGTGAAGCCTGGCGATCGCCTGTTGCTGTCGACCGCCGCGGCCGGCTTCGCGATGGTCTCGCTGGTGCTCGAGTGGGGCGATCACCATGCGTAGCCTGCCCGCCCGCCTGTGGCACATCACCGGGATCCAGCGTCGGGTCTTCAACCAGCGCGTGCGCCCGTGGCTGCTGCTGATGTTTCTGTTCGGCCTGCGCGCTTTCGTGGGCCTGACCTGGTGGCTCGACTCGATCTTCTTTCGTCGCTTCAAACGCCAGGTCATCGATCGCCCGGTGTTCATCGTCGGCAACCCGCGCAGCGGCACCACCTTTCTGCACCGGTTCCTCGCCGAGCAGGGCGACGTGGTCGGCTTTCGCCTCTACGAGATGCTGGTGCCGTCGCTGACCGGGCGCGCACTGCTGCGGCCGCTGTTGCCGATCCTCGGCGCGCTCAACCCCGGCAAGCACCACGCGATCGCGGCCCACGAGACCAGCCTCGACGCGCTCGAGACCGACGACGCGGCCATCTTCCTTCGCTTCTTCGACGGCGTGTTCCTGTACGCCTACTTCCTGTGCTGGGACGATCCCGATCCGAGCCACATGTTCGAGCAGCTCGAGCCCGGCTCGCCGCAGACCCAGCGCGACCTCGACTTCTACGAGCAGTGCCTCAAACGCAACCTGCACCGCAGCGGCAAGTCGCGGGTGCTCGGCAAGCTGTTCACGTTCCCGCCGCGCATCGAGGACGTGCTGCGACGGTTCCCCGACGCCAAGCTGATCTACATGATCCGCGATCCGGCCGAGACGCTGCCGTCGGGCCTGAGCTTGGTGACCGGCGTGCAGGAGCAGGCCTTCAGCATCTCGAAGCTGCCAGAGGCGACCCGCGCTCGCTTCATCGCGCGGCTGGTCGCCGGGCTCTCGCTGCTGCTCACCCGCTTCGCCGCACGCTACCGCGCCGACGAGGTGCCGGCCGAGAACCTGTTGATCGTCCGCTACCCCGACCTGATGCGCGACTTCGAGGGCACCATGGAGCGCGTGCTCGAGTTCGCCGAGTTCGACGCCTCGCCCGAGTTTCGCCAGCGCATCCGCGACACCGCGCAGCGGCAGCGATCGCGCGCGAGCAAGCACGAGTACTCGCTCGATCGCTTCGGCCTCGACGCGCAGGAGATCGTCGACGATCTCGCGGAGGTCTATCTCACCTTCGATCTGCCGCCGCCGGCAGGCACCGCAATTCACCGATGATGCGGGCGCATGTCGTTGCGCTCGGCCTCGGGCGCTAGCGCCGTGCAAGCCGCAAGTGTGACGACACACGGGAGCAAAGCGCGACTTGTCATGCGCCAGCGTAGCGCGAACGCGACGTAGCAGGCGCCGATCCTCCAGTGAGTTGCACTTTTGCTAGCCCGGATGCAGCATCCCCAGCAGATGCCCGCCGACGGCAGCAGCTCGCCCCACCCCGCCGCGGAGGTGGACTCCGCCGCCAAGTGTGGCGTGGTGCTGATCAGCCACGGCCACACTGCGACCGCGCTGCTCGAGGCCGCCCGCGCCATCATTCCCGGCGACGGCCTCGCCGATGTGATCGCCCTGGACGCCGGCGCCGGTCAGACGCCCGAGCTGCGCACCAAGGTCTGCGCCGCGATCGAGCGTGTCGACGAAGGCCGCGGCATCTTGCTGCTCGCCGACTTGATGGGCTCGAGTCCGTGCATGTGCGGCATCAACGAGAGCGCCGGCCACGGCATCGCGGTGGTCTCGGGCCTCAACCTCGCGATGCTGACCAAGCTGGCGCTGCTCGATCGCCGCAGCTCGCCGCGCGAGCTGGCCGAGGCCTGCGCGGACTCGGCCCGGCGCTCGATCGTCGTCAAGGTCCAGGACCGCGAGAGCTGCGAAAGCAAGTGAGCGCAGCTGCCCGGATGCCTGCCCGCGAAACCGCATGACAGCCGACTCGGCGACTGCGGTAGAGTCAGCGTGATGGCCCGCAGCAAGTCGAGCGAGCTCGAGATCGTCAACCCCCTGGGTCTCCATGCACGCGCGGCCGCGAAGCTGGTCGGGCTCGCCAACAAGTTCGAGTCCGACGTGTGGGTCGGCAAGGGCGGGCAAGAGGTCAATGGCAAGAGCATCCTCGGCGTGTTGATGCTCGCGTGCGGACAGGGCTCGAAGATCTCGCTGCGGGTCGAAGGCAAGGACGCCGAGAAGGCCCACACCGCACTCGCGGAATTGGTCAGCGGCGGCTTCGGGGAAATCTAATTGGCCCCCCGCGGCTGCGGGTGGTTTGCGCCCGCTCGCTTCGCTCGCTCTGGGCACGTAGACAGCCATCGCACGTGGTGACCCCCGGTGGGGGTCTTCATCATCGCTTCGGTGTCGCGCTTTTTATTGCGCCTCGCGAGCGCTAAAGGTTCGCACTGAGCGGCGTCTCGGGCGGCGCCTGGCCGCGTGGGTCCCTGCTACCCTTCGATCGTCCATGCCCGACGAGCGCGACGCCCTGCCCCCCACCGAACCCTCGCAGCCGCGTGAGCGCATCCGCGAGACCACCGAGCGGCGCGGCAACGCGGTCAGCCCGGGGCTGGGCATGGGGCCTGCGTATGTCGTGGATCGGCGCGAGGTCAACATCCCGCGCACGCACATCGAGCGCGACGCGGTCGAGGACGAGCTCAAGCGCTTCCGTGCCGCCTTGCGCGGCACTCAAGATCAGCTCGAGGCGATCAAGGGTCGGCTGACCCACGGCGAGCACCGACAAATTTTAAAGGCGCAGCAGATGATGCTGCGCGACCCCGACTTGGTGCAGCGGACCGAAGGGCTGATCCGTGACGAGCTGATCAACGCGGAGTGGGCGGTGAGCCGCACCGTCGACGAGATCCGCCAGACCTTGGCCAAGGCCAGCGACGAGCTGTTTCGGGCGCGGCAGTTCGACATCGCGTTCATGGGTGAGCGGCTGATCATCACGCTCTGCGGCGCCGAGCGTGACTCGATCACGCCGCCCGAAGGCGCGGTCGTGGTCGCGCACGATCTGAGCCCGGCCGACACCGCACAGCTGGCTCGCTACAAGGTCGCGGGCATCGTCACCGAAGAAGGCGGGCAGACCTCGCACACGGCGATCATCGCTCGCGCGCTCGAGATCCCGGCGGTCGTCGGCGTCGACGATCTGCTCAGCGCGGTCGATACCGGCGACTCGGTGATCGTCGACGGCGTGCACGGGCTCGTGCACGTGCGGCCCACCCAGGCGCAGCTCGACGCGCTCGCGGTCGAGGTCGAGCGCTACGCCGCCTTCGAGGCGCAGATCCACAAGGAGCACGCGCTGCCGGCCCAGACCGACGACGGCGAGACCATCCGGCTGCGCTGCAACCTCGCGCTCGACGAGGAGATCGACATCGCGCGTCGCTACGGAGCCGAGGGCGTGGGCCTCTACCGGACCGAGTTCATGTTCATGAACCGCGACACCGCGCCGAGCGAGGAAGAGCACTACCGCACCGCCAAGGCGCTGCTGCAGCGCTGGGCGCCCCACCCCGTGCGCGTGCGGACCTTCGACCTGGGCTCCGACAAGCAGTGCCCCGCGCTCACGACCGGCGAGGTCGAGGCCAACCCGGCGATGGGTCTGCGATCGATGCGACTCGCCCTGCGTCGCCGCGATCATCTACTCGCCCAGCTGCGTGGGCTCCTGCGGGCGGCGTTGCACGGGCCGCTGCAGATCATGCTACCGCTGGTCAGCGGGCTCGAGGAGCTGGCGGCCGTGCGCGGAGCCTTCGATGAAGCGCGCGCGCAGCTGGCCGACCACGGCCTGCCGCACGCGGCCGAGGTCCCGGTCGGCGTGATGATCGAGGTCCCGTCGGCGGCGATCGTCGCCGACTTGATGGCCCGTCACGTCGACTTCATGAGCATCGGCACCAACGATCTCATCCAGTACACGCTCGCCATCGACCGCGAGAACGACGACGTCAACTACCTCTACGAGCCGCTGCATCCGGCGATCGTCCGCATGATCAAGATGATCTGCGACGCCGGGGCCAAGGCCGACGTGCCGGTCTCGCTGTGCGGCGAGATGGCCTCCGATCCGCGCTACACCTGGGTGCTGGTCGGGCTCGGGCTGCGCGAGCTGTCGATGCAGGCGTCGGCGATCCCAGTGGTCAAGAACATCATCCGCGCGTCGAGCCTCGACGAGATGGAGGCGCTCGCCGCCGCGGTGCTGGCCTGCGAGACCGCGTCCGAGGCCCGCCGCCTGGTCGTGCAGGCGATCGGTCAGCGCTTCGGCGAGCACCTGCAGCACACCGCCGGACTCACGCCCGAGGAGCGCGACGACCCGTCGATCTCGAGCGTGCGGATGATCGTGGAGCTCTGACGCGATGACCCACGAATCCCTGCTCGAGCCGCCGCCCTCGACCTTGCCCGACGATCGCTCGCACCTGCTGGCGATGGCGCCCGGCCGCCTGTGGGTGCAGGACCGCGGCCCGCTGTCGAGCGACGAGCCGCCGCTCCTGTTGATCCACTCGCTGCTGGTCACCGGCTGGGACTTTCGCCGCTTCGCCGATCCGCTGGCCGCCGCCGGCCGCCGCGTGCTCGCGCCCGATCTGTTCG
This sequence comes from Enhygromyxa sp., assembly GCA_035538075.1. Classification (GTDB taxonomy): domain Bacteria; phylum Myxococcota_A; class Polyangia; order Nannocystales; family Nannocystaceae; genus Plesiocystis. Next base: position 2,637 of record DATLLB010000514.1, on the reverse strand, counting down.
GCTGCGGCAACTCCGATCGGCCGGCCGCGCAGGACACCTCCGGCTACGGCTTCGAGTGGCACGCCGAATTGCTCGCGCGGATGCTCGATCGGCTTGGCGTGCCGGTCGTCGACGTGCTCGGGCACGGGTACGGCGGATCGATCGGCATTCACCTCGCGCGCCGACTGACGCACCCACGCGGTCAACATCGCGTGAAGCTGCGCCGGCTGATCGTGGTCGCGCCGTACCTGTTCCCGGTCGAGGCGCCGATCGATCTACCGGGGCCCATGCCGCTGGTTCGTCGCGCGTGGAGCTGGGTCGGGTTTGCGCCGCTGGTATTTCGGACGGCCTTTCGGCGGGTGGACCTGCGGAGCTTCCTGCAGCGCTCGCTCGCGCATCCCGAGCGGTTGGACACCGAAGGCCTGTGCAACGAGGTCGACGTCTACTGGGATCGGCTCTGTCGCACCGGCGGGCTGGAAGCCGTGCAGGCGATGCTCGGGCAGCTGCATGCCTTGACCGAGCATTCGCGTGACGGCGTGCGCGAGCGACTGCACGATGCTGCGCGATCGTTGACGTGTCCGAGCATGATCGTCTGGGGCGACCGCGACGCGATCGTGCCGTCGAGCATGGCCGAGGGCGTGCACCAGCTGATGCGGGGGGCCGAGCTGCGCGTGATCGAGGAGTGCGGCCACGCGCCGCAGCGCGAGCGGCCGGAGGCGCTCGCGCTGGTGCTCGAGGCGTTCGATCGGCGCATGCGATAGCGGTCCGCCAGAATCAATTCTCAACGACGCCATCGCCCCGAGTGCCTGACCTCGACACTCTTGGAGGCGGAGGCGGGCGCGAGCGTACCGAATCGCTCCTTCAGGTTGTCCGAAGGAGCTACGAATAGATTGGCGAGGTGCGTGAGCGTGCCCGGGCCGAGAACCTCGGCTCCGGCCTTATCTGCCTCGCGCAACGAAAATGGCTGGGTAGCGATCGTGCCACCGGGATCCTGTAGTACTTCGTAGCTAGCAATTGTCGAGAACATGGGATCCTCGGCGTCGACCTCGACATCGACCTCCCACGCGCCGCTGAGCCTCCAATCCGAGCGGGACAGCACGCCGACGACATTGGGGGCCGCCTTGCTGACGAGGCTCAGGTACGTCGAAAATCGCATGTCCAGGGCGAGCTTTGCGGCGCCCATGCCGGTCAACGGGCTGACCATCGGCAGGGGATTGTTGGGCAGATCGTTCCACTCGACCGTGAGTTTCGCGCCCAGCGGATCTTTGATCGCCCGCCCCCTCGCGTGTCCCAACAGTTCGTAGTTGCAATCGGCGCTGTCGTCGTTGAGCGGAAAGTCTAGCGATGCTTGCGGCCAGGGGTCGTCGTAGTAGTAAGCGCGGTGCGGGGCGAACTCGGGGACTGCGTAGAATGAGTAGACCGATGTCTGGTCGGTGTAAATTGCAAAGGTCTCGGTTTTCCAGCTCTCCTCCTCGGGCCCACGGGCGGTGTTGAACCATCCCAATTCGATCATCTCCAGTAGCCGTCGACCTTGGGGCCCGCCGCTGATCACATCGACGGAGGCTTTGCAGCTCACCGCCTCGAGATCCACATTGTCGGCCCACACGCTGATTTGCGCGACTTGCTCGGGGACAACGAAGCGGCTGCTCGAGCGACGAATGTCGCCGATGTCCTTCGTGGGAGCCAGCGCCGCTCCGTTCTCGACTTTGGGGGCAAGCTTCGCCTCGAGCGACGCCACTGTCGCAGAGACCATGACCAGGGGCATGACCGTGATCAAGTCGGAGTGCCCCTGTCCGCAGGCGCACGTGACCCGAGCCTCGATCAGGTAGGATCCGGCCGAGGTCTGCTCGAGGAAGAGGAACGCAGAATTGCCATCGACCCCAAGTTGGGCAGGGTTGTCGCCAAGCTCGGGCGCATCGTCCCTGCTACGCGGCGACCTCCATGTGACGGAATTCTGCGGCTTCACCTCGGCGTGAAGGCGAACGGGTTGGAAGTCGCCCTGCAACAACACGAGAGTTCCGCTCGGAGAAAACAGGAACGCGTCGGATTCCCTGTCTTGGCGCCGCCGCGTGCTCTCGAGCACGGTGGCCGCGGGACTGGGCAGGCCGAGTAATTTCCGATTGGCCCTCGCGGGCTCGGACGCGGGGGGCGTCGATGCGATCTCCGCGCGCAGGGTCACGTCGATGACGGTCAGGTTCAAGAAGCCGGCGACTTCGTTGTCGACAGTCACGGCGAGCCGAGCATCGCCCGCGTGGAGGCTGACATCGGTCCCGGATACGACCACTGTCGCCCTGTCGGGCATTTCGGAGATGGCTGTGATGGTGATACCGCCTTGGGCCTCCCATTGGAAGTAGTGTGGCGGGGCTAGGTCGCTCTCGATCTTCACAACATAGGCCCGCCGCTCCCCGAGCGGGATCACGTCGCAGGGCCTCGATATTCCGTCGGCACCGAAGAACTTCACGGAGCTCATTGCCCCCGCGCGGTTGCATTGTTCGTTCCGTGGGCGGTGAGATCGGATCTCGAATGGTTTCGAGGGCTCACGGGTGCGCTGATCGATGCCTCGGGCTGGCGTCGGTCGTTTCGGTCCACGTCGTGGACGAAAACCGCCCGGCACGGACGAGCTATTCGAGCTCGCTGAAGGCCGAGCCGAGATAAGCA
>DATLLB010000513.1:0-3076 GCA_035538075.1 Enhygromyxa sp. | reverse complement strand
CGAACCCCGACCATTCCCCTGGCCTTCGAGCGGCTGCCCGAGCACGAGATGCGCGCGCGGGACCGGCAAGACCACGATCCTCGAGCTGTGCCGCTACACGCTCGGCCAGCTGCAGAGCACCGATCCGATCCGCGCGCAGCTACTCGGCAAGCTGATCAAGGCCAACCTCGATCGCGGCACCGTCGAGGTCACGATCGAGACCCGCGACGGCATGAAGTATCGAGTCGCGCGCGGCAGCTCCGGCGAGCCCGAGGTCTCCGACGAGCGCGGCTCGCCGGTCGAGGTCTCGCTCGCGCGCGGGCAGGTGTTCGCGGCCGACTTCTACTCGCAGCACCAGATCGAGGACATCGCGATCAGCCCGCGGGCCCAGCTGGCGATCATCGATCAGTTCGTCGCCGACGAGATCGCCGAGCTCGAGCCCGATCGCCGCTCGGTGCTGTCGGAGCTGGAGAAGAACAGCGCCGACATCCACCGCCTGCGCCAGGCCATCGCCGACCGCGAGGAGGCGCTCGGCGAGATCTCCGAGATCAAGAAGCGCATCGAGGCGCTCGACGTCGGTGGCGAGCAGGCCGAGGACATCAACCGCGAGGTCGCGCTCAAGGGCACCCGCGATCAGGAGAAGCGCGCGATCAAGCGGGTCGACGAGACGCTCGCCAGCGTCGTCGATCAGCTCGAGTCGCTGGCCCGGGCCGTGCGCGGCTTCGATCGCCTGATCGAGCGCGGCGAGGGCGAGAACATCAAGCTGTTCGAGCGCCTGCACATGGTGCTCGAGGCCGCGGGCAACGACGCTGTCGGGGCGCTCGCGCTCGCGCGCAAGTTCGTCGAGGACGCGCGCGGCAGCGTCGAGCAGCTCGACCGCGAGCTGGCCGAGCGCCACGCCGGACAGGAGCAGCGCTACACCGAGCTGCTGCGCGCCCATCATGACGCGCAGGCGCAGGCCCGCGAGGGCGCGCGCCTGCAGACTCGCCTCAACGAGCTGCTCGAGCAGAAGCGCCAGGTCGAGCGCCGCCGCAAGGAGCTCAACGAGCTGACCAAGAAGCGCGGCGAGCTGCTCGACAAATTGTCGGAGCTGCACGATCGCGTGTTCGCGCTGCGCCAGCGGACCGCCCGCGAGATCTCGGCCCGACTCGAGCCCGACATTCGCGTGAGCATCACGCAGTTCGGCGAGCGCGGTGACTATGCCGATCGGCTCCGCGAGGCGCTCAAGGGCCAGGGCCGCCACTACACCACGCTGGTCGCCCGCATCGAGCAGAACATGCCGCCGCGCGAGCTCGTGCGCCTGGTCGAGCGCTCGGCCGCCTCGGAGCTGGCGACCACGCTGGAGATCCGCGACGAGCAGGCCGACTGGATGATCGACCGCCTGCGCGCGGCCGAGGACGGCAAGCTGCTGCTCGATCTCGAGGCCCTGCAGCTGGAGGATCGCCCGAAGATCGAGCTGTGCGACGGCGGCACCTACAAGGACGCCTCGACGCTCAGCACCGGGCAGAAGTGCACGACGATCCTGCCGATCTTGCTGCTCGACAGCGATCGCCCGCTGCTCATCGATCAGCCCGAGGACAACCTCGACAACGCGTTCATCTACGAGACCGTGGTCCGCAACATCGCCGAGGTCAAAACCCGGCGACAGCTGATCTTCGTGACCCACAACCCCAACATTCCCGTGCTCGGTGACGCCGAGTGCGTGTTCGTGACCGAGTCCGACGGTCAGCACGGCCGGCTCCGCGCCACCGGCGACGTCGACAAGGTCAAGATCGAGATCGAGCAGATCCTCGAAGGCGGGCCCGAAGCCTTCCTCGAGCGAAAGCGCAGGTACGGGCACTGAACCGGAGGCTTCAACTTTGAGCGCGAGCCGCAAGACCAACGCGCCCGCTCGCAAGCGCCGGAGCAAGCGCGAGACCAAGCACGAGATCGCGGCCGAGCCCAAGCCCGAGCCCGCGGCGCTCGAGCAGAAGCCGGAGGCGAACGAGCGCGAGAAGCCGTGGAAGGAGCGCCGCGCCGTCGTCGAGGCGATGACCGAGCAGCTGCTGCGCGCGAGCGAAGATCCCAAGTGGGAGGTGCGGCTCGCGGTCGCTCGCGCGATCGCGTTCCTCGAGCACCCCGACTACGTCACGATCGCCGCCAACCTCGAGCTCGACGACAACAGCTACGTGGCCAAGGCCGCGCGCGACTCGGCCACGCGTCGGCGTGAGCTCGATCGCGCGTTTCAGGCCAAGACCGACGAGATCGACGAGGTCACGGTCGAGCTCGCCAAGCTCCGCGAGGCCCACGGCGAGCGCGTGGCCGCGGCCGCCGAGCGCATCGCCGAGCACAAGTTCCGGCTGCTGACCAACGAGACCACTCATGAGATGCGCACGGTCGTCGCGAGCCTGCTCGACGCGCTGGCCAAGCTCGACACCAGCCTCAGCGGCAGCACCACCGCCAAGCAGCTCTACGAGCGACCGCTGCGGATCGCGAGGGAGCGCGCGAGCTTCCTGAAGCTGATGCTCGACGACACCAAGCGCCTGGTCGACGAGCCCAAGCTCGAGCGCGAGGACGTGGCCGTGACCGAGGTGCTCGACAAGGTCGCCGAGCTGGTCCGCGCGGCGTTGCACATCCCGCCCGAGATCCGCTTCGAGGTCGACGTCGCCACGCGTCCGGGCACCTGCGTGCACGTGCCCCGCGTGCGTCTGCTGCAGGCGCTGTCGAGCCTGGCCAAGAACGCGATCGAGGCGGTCGAGGGCACTGGCCACGTGGTCCTCGGCGCGAGCACGCCCAAGCGTGGTTGGGTCGCGCTCACGGTCGCCGACGACGGCTACGGCATGAACGTCGAGGAGATCCATCAGGCGCTGCTGCCGATGGTCTCGACCAAGAAGGACGACAAGCACACCGGCGTCGGGCTGCCGCTGGCCAAGAAGATCATCGAGCGCGAGTGTCGGGGCGAGCTGCGGATCGAGAGCGTGCCCGAGCGCGGGACCACGGTGATCTGTCTGTTGCCAATCTCCAGCGATTGACGGCTAGGCTGCTACTCCTCGTAGATGTTGAACAGCGCGTAGCCGTCGTTGTTGCTGTCGACCACGCGCCCGAACCAGCGCTCGCG
>DATLLB010000512.1:0-3584 GCA_035538075.1 Enhygromyxa sp. | reverse complement strand
ACGCGCTCGCGGATCGCCTGCTTGGCCTCGCTCGCAAAGTGCAACAGCGCGAGCGTCCCGACCGACGACGCGCGCGCCAGCTCGAGGCACGAGTCGACCCCTCCATGCTTGCGATCACCGGAACCCGGGAAGAAGCACTCGTGGACCAACACGGAGACGCCGCGACAAAGCTCGCGCGTGGCCTCGGTCGGGAACCCGTCGCCCGAGTAGACCAGCGAGCGCAGCCCGGACGCCTCGAGTCGCAGGGCGTAGTTGACGATCGAGTGGGCGCTCGGGGCGATGCGCAGCGCGTAGTCACCGAAGCAGCTCACGCCCTCGCGGCGGAGCTCGACGAACTCGATCGCGTAGCACTTGTGCGGCGCGTAGCTGCCCGGATACCCGAGCTCGAGCAGCTGCTCGAGCTTGCCCGCCTGGCCCGGTCCACAGAGGATCGTCAGCGGCCGCTTGCGCCCGCCGAGCCGCATCCACAAGAGCAGCGGCGGCAGCCCGAACACGTGATCGGCGTGGGTGTGGCTGATCCAGATCGCGTCGAGCAGGTCGACGTCGCGCGAGATCTTCCAGAACGCATGCGGCACCGCGTAGCCGCAGTCGAGCAGGATCGTCTGCGGCCCGCGGACCAACAAGCTGGTGTTCGGCAGCTCGGGGTCGAGCGCCTCGCCAGTGCCGATGAAAACCAGCTCAGGGCGCATGCTTCTTCAGCTTCTTGCGCGCCGGCTCGGGCAGCTCCTCGGCCTGCAGCGCACGCAAGGCCAAGTCCTTCACGCGCGCGTCGCCGATCTCCTCGGCCGCTATTGCAGCCATCACGACCACGTCGAGCGTCGCGTCAGGCAGCAGGGCGGTGACCATGACCTCGTCGAGCATCGCCTTGACCAGCTTCTTGTCGGCCTTGTTGCCCTTGCGGTGCTCGAGCAGCGCGGCGCCAGCCAGCGCGGTCGGGTGCAGCGGCGCGATCGCGTTGGCGCGCGCGATCGCTGCGCTCAGCCGCGGATCGCCGGTCCCGGCCGCGAGCACGGCCATGCGCAGCGGCGGCTCGAGGCTCATCGCGTCGATCGCCAGGATCTTCTCGAGCTGCGCCAGCTCGAGCGGCACGTCCTTTTGTGCGCGGGCGATCTTGGCGATGCCGATCCACGGCTCGAGCGACTCGGCGTGGAAGCTGGCGGCCTTCTCGTACTCCTGGATCGCCGCCTTGAAGTCCTTCTGCTGCTCGAGCACGGTCGCCAGGGCGAGCCGCGAGTAGTAGCCGTCGCCCTTGTTGGCGATCAGCTTCTCGAGCAGGGTCTTGGCGGTCGCGAGGTCGCCGTTGCTCGCGACCTCCATCGCCTTCATCAGGGCCTGCACGCGGGGGTCGTCCTGCTGCTCGCGCGACGGCCTCCAGCCCGACAGCTTGCGATCTATCTCGGCGTCGAACCAGGCCGAGAACTCGGCCTCGACGGTCGCGAGATCCTTGCCGAGGATCTGCTTGAACAGCTCGTCGGTCGACTTGCCGGTCGCGTAGCCCTTCAGCAGCGCGACGATCTTCGGGCGCCCGTAGGTCTCGCCGAGGTAGCGCATCGCCCAGGCCGCGGTCGCGTACGCGACCTCCATCATCAAGGGGCTCTCGGCGCGCAGGAACGCGAGCTCGAGATCGGACAGCTTGCGCAGCTTGTCGGCCCGCCGCGCCTCGTAGAGCAGCTCGGCGCTCTCGCGCGCCCACGAGGGATCGGCGACCTCCGACTCCCACTCCGAGAGCCCCTCGGTGAACCACCGCGGGACCCGACCCTCGCTCAGCTGGATCGCGTAGCTGTGGGCGATCTCGTGCCAGATGACCTGATCGAAATTGTGGGTGCCCATGTAGGGCCCGATCGAGGTGATGACCGGCCCGAAGCAGACCCCGACCGCGCCGAGGCTCGGCGTGCCGACCGTGCGGATCGAGAACTCGTCGGGCTCGGCGTACATCTCGATGCGCAGCGGCGAGATCTTGATGCCGTAGCCAGCGTCGAGCGCCTTGCGGGCGCGGCTGATCGCGTCGACATACCCCGGCGCGACCATGTCCTGCGACTCCGCAGGCAGCCGCAAGATCAAGTCGCCAACCTTGCGCTCGGCGTAGTGTGGCTCGACCCGCTCGGCGTAGAGCTCGCGAACGTTGCGAGTGCGGGCGTTGTACTTGTCCTTCTTCCAGGCCTTCTCGAGCGCCGCGCGGCCGCTGACCTCGTCGCCCAGACGCAGGCGCGAGAGCCCGAGCGCGCCCTGAACGTAGGGATCATCGGGCAGCAACGCCGCGCCCTCGACCAGCACCGCGTCGGCCTCGGGGTAGAGGTGCAGGAAGCTGAGCAGGTCCGACAGGTGCGAGAAGAACAGCCCATCCTTGGGGTTGAACTTCAGCGCCGCGTCGCGGGCCTTGGTGTAGCCCGGCTTGTCGCGGTCGAAGATGGCCAGCGCCGCGAGCACGGCCTGGCCATGATGGTGCGAAGGGTTGACGTTGACGACGTGGTCGACGATGCGCGAGCGAGCCTCCTCGCGCCGCCCCTCGACGATCGCCACCCAGGCCAGCACCGCGTGCGCGTCGGCGTTCTCGGGGTTGATCTGCAGGGCCTCCTCGGCGGTCCGCGAGGCAGCCGCGAGCGCGAACTGATCGAGGTACACCCAGCCCATCTTGGCGAGCGCCTCGGGGTTCCACGGATCGCGCTCGAGCACCAACCCGAGCGTGGTCGCGGCCTCGCCCGGCTGATACTTCTCGAGGAACAGCTCGGTCAGCTGCATCGCGATCTCGTCGGCGACCGCCGAGCCGCTGCTCGGCGGGGCCGCTTGCTCGGCCTCCTGCAACACCCGGCTGGTGCTCTTGAACGCGCGCTCGGCCAGGCCCGCATAGGCGGCGCCGAGCAGCTGCTCGGCCGATCGCGCCGTGCCATCGCCATACGCCGCGTAGAGCTGATCGATCAGCTTGCGCGCCTCGGGCTCGCCGCTGCGACCGGTCAGGAACAGCAAGCGCACCAGCTCGCCGGCGAGCAGCAGATCATCGGGCTGCAGCTTGATCGCCGCGCGCAGGTGCTGCTCGGCCTTGGCCGTGTCGCCCCGGGCCAGCCGCAGGTGCGCGAGCCTACGCAGCGCCTCCGACTTGATCGCGTTGTCCTTGCTCGCGCCGTGCAGCTTGGTGAGCGTCTGCTCGGCCTCGTCGAGCTGGCCGATCAGCCGCTGCGCGCGAGCGAGGGCCAGCACCGCCTCGCTGTCGTCGAATTTGCCGCCGAGATGCTTGGTCAAGAAGCGCGCGGCGCCGTCGGGGTTGCCGTGCGCCGCAGCGACCAGCGCCGCGTCGCGGGTCTGCGGATCGGCCGGCTTCTCGCGCTCGCGCGGCTTGGCCGGATCGACCTCGAGCTCGGGATCGATGCCGCCGAGCGCCTCGGGATCGAGCCCCTCGGGCGCGCCGTCGGTGGGCTCGGGCTCGTTCGTGTCGTGCTCAGTCGGCGGATCGGTGCTCGGCGGCGTGGTCTCGTCTTCAGTCTTCCTGCACCCGAGGGACAGCGCGAGGAGCAGCAGGAGATGGCGAGTACGCGGGCGGATCAACATGGTGGATCGCAAACGGTTGGGGGCGCGCCCGGTTGGGACGC
>DATLLB010000511.1:0-6745 GCA_035538075.1 Enhygromyxa sp. | reverse complement strand
CCGACTTGTCGTTGACCAGCTCGGCGCCGGTCTCGTTGTAGATCAGCACCGCCTCGGGATCGGCCGCACGCGCGACCTCGAAGGCCCGCTCGATGTACTCGGGACCGAGCGCGTCGAACCAGAGCGTCTGCGCGAAGTCGGCCGGCTCGCCGACATCGGCCGCGCCCCAGATGGCCTCGTTGACGACCACCCAAGTGTCGACGCGTCCGGCGTAGCGCTCGACGGTCGTGGTGATGTGCTCGTCGAACACCTGCTCGAGCGCGATCGCATCGCCGCTCTCATGCAGCTCGATCACCCACTCGGGCAGCGCGAAGTCCCAGATCAGGAACATGCCGGTGATCGACTGCCCGTGGACCAGCGCGTAGTTGACTGCGAGATCGGCCGGCACGAAGAAGAAGTCCTGATCTTCGCCGCGCGTGGTCGGCCAGTAGAGATCAGTCGGCGCGACGCGATTGAATTGCTCGCCGAGCAGAGACTCGAGCGCGAGGCTGTGCAGCGGCGGCCAGATGTCGAGGGCCGTGCCGATGTCGAGGTCGTGCGCCGCCGCCAGCTCGCGCAGCGGCGGGCCCAGCTCGGGCCGAGCAGGCAGCGGATCGCTGAGCGTCAGCTCGTCGATCACCAGCGAGGCGCCCGGGGCGAGCGTGACGTAGAGCCCTGCGTCGCCGCCCAGCGGGCCCAGCGGTGCAGCGAGCTCGAGCGCGAGCTCGCCGACGCGGACCTCGGTCGGCGTGAGCTCGATGACCAGCTCGCCTGCGATTGTGCCACTCTGCTCCTGCACCACGCCGCCGCCCACGGTCTCGCGCAGCGTCCACTCGCCGTCGGCAGCGGAGACCAACTCGATCGCAGCGCCATTCTCGGTCAGCTCGGGGCCGGCGATCCGCAGACCGCTGTGCCCGGTGGCCTCGAGCGACGCTCGGATCGACAGCTCGCCAATCTCGAAGGCACCGCCCCACAGCGGCCACGTGAGCGCATCTTGCTGGGTATTGACCAGCGCGAGCGGGTGCTCGGGTACCACCACGGCTCGCGCGGGTGCAGCCGGCTCGTGCGAGTCGAGCTGCTCACAGCCGGCCAAGCACAGCAGCAAGACTGGTGGCGGGAGCTGCGTCCGGGATCGTACAATTCGTGAGAATTTGTTCGCACGTCGAGTGTGGACGGATGCCATGCGCGCGCCTGTGTGAGTGGGACAGCGTTCACCTATCATGTGCCCGATGGACGTGCCCGAACAGCAGCTCCAAGCAGTCGACCACGATCCAGGCCGAGCCAACTTTGCGATCGTCGGTATCGGCGCCTCGGCAGGCGGCCTCGCTGCGCTCAAGACATTCTTCCAACATGTCCCGGCCGACAGCGGGCTCACCTATGTGGTCGTCGTCCATCTGTCGGACGAGCACGAGAGTCACCTCGCCGACCTCCTGCAGCCGCACACCAAGGTGCCTGTGCGGCAGGTGACCGAGACCACGCAGATCGAGCTGGACGTGGTCTACGTGATCCCGCCGGGCCGCAACCTCAACGCGGTCGACACTCACCTGCACTTGTCCTCGATCGAGGCGCGTCGCCGCGACCGTGCTCCGATCGATCACTTCTTTCGCACGCTCGCGCACACCTACGACGGCGTCTCGATCGGGGTGATCCTCAGCGGCACCGGCTCCGACGGCACGCTCGGCATCAAGGAGATCAAGCAGGTCGGCGGGCTCGCGATCGCGCAGGAGCCCAAGGAGGCGGACTACGACGGGATGCCGCGCAGCGCCATCGCGACCGGGCTCGTCGACTTGATCCTGCCGGTCGCGCAGATGCCCGCGGCGCTGCTCAGCTACGTCCGCACGCAGCCGAGCATCGCGGTCCACGAGGAAGGCCAGGACCTCGACGACAACGAGCGCCAGCTGCTGCATCGGCTGTTCGCACAGATCCGCGTCCGCACCGGTCGCGACTTCAGCGGCTACAAGCGCTCGACCATCGCGCGCCGGATCCAGCGACGCATGCAGCTGCACCAAATCGAGCAGCTCGCGGACTACGTGAACTTCGTGCGCACGCAGCCGGACGAGGCCCGAGCGCTCGGCGACGACTTCTTGGTGACGGTCACCAGCTTCTTTCGCGACCCCGAGGTGTTCCACGCGCTCGAGACTCAGGTCATCCCGCAGCTGTTCGATCACAAGCAGTTCGAGGACACGCTGCGGGTGTGGAGCGTCGGCTGTGCGACCGGCGAGGAGGCCTACTCGCTGGCGATCCTGCTGTTCGAGGAGGCCAGCCGCCGCGACCAGGCCCCGCAGATTCAAGTGTTCGCATCGGACCTGCACGAGCGCTCGCTGAGGAGCGCGCGCGAGGGTCTGTACGCCGGCAACATCGACACCGATGTCTCGCCCGACCGGCTCGCGCGCTTCTTCAGCAAGCACAGCGGGGGCTACCGCGTGCGCCAGGAGATCCGCGATCTGGTGATCTTCGCTCCGCACAACCTGCTCGCCGATCCGCCGTTCTCCAAGATCGATCTGCTCAGCTGCCGCAACCTGCTGATCTATCTGCAGCGCGAGGTCCAAGGCGACGTGGCCGAGCTCTTCCACTACGCGCTGCGGCCCGAGGGCGTCTTGCTGCTCGGCACCTCCGAGAGCCTGATGCGCGGCGGCCTGTTTCAGGTCGAGGACAAGAAGCTCGGCCTCTATCGCAAGCGCAACGTGCCAAGCAGCGAGCCGCGGCTGCCGGTGTTCGCGATGACGGGCACGCGCGAGCGGGTCTCCGCGCTCAACCAACGGCAGCCCGCCAAGGAGCCGCCGCCCTCCTACGCGCTGCTGCACGCGCAGATGATCTCGAGCCACGCGCCGCCGAGCGTGCTGATCAATCAGGAGTACAACGTCCTGCACATCTCCGCGGACGCGGGTCGCTTCTTGCGGGTGCCGGGCGGCGATCCGACCACCAACGTGTTCAAGCTCGTGCGCGAGGAGTTCCGCCTCGAGCTGCGCGCGGCTCTGCTCGCGGCCGAGAAGGATCGCCGCGTGGCTCGCAGCCAACCGGTCGAGTTCGAGCTCGACGGCGAGCGCGGTGTGGTGGTGCTGGTGATCTGGCCGGCCGAGCCGCCGCAGTACGAGGGCCTGATGATGGTGGTGTTCGAGCAGCGCGCCGAGCCGGCGCGCGAGCGCGAGGCCGAGCGTGCCGACGAGCGCGACGTCGGCAACCGAGATCTGCAGACCGAGCTCGAGCTGACCAAGCAGCGCCTGCAGGCGCTGATCGAGAAGTACGAGACCAGCCAGCAGGAGATGAAGGCCGCCAACGAGGAGCTGCAGGCGACCAACGAGGAGCTGCGCTCGACCATGGAGGAGCTCGAGACCTCCAAGGAAGAGCTGCAGTCGATGAACGAGGAGCTGACCACGGTCAACCAGGAGAACCGGCACAAGGTCGAGGAGTTCGGCCAGCTGTCGAGCGACCTGCAGAACCTGATGGCCTCGACCGACATCGCCACGCTGTTCCTCGATCGTGACCTGCGGATCCTTCGCTTCACGCCGCGCGTCGGCGAGCTGTTCAACGTGCGCTCGACCGACCGCGGGCGGCCGCTGACCGATCTCACCCACCGACTCGGCTACGACCTGTTCGCCGAGGACGCCCGCCGGGTGCTCGACCGGCTCACGCCGATCGAGCACGAGGTCCAGGATCACGACGGCCGCTGGTATCTCTCGCGCATCCTCCCGTACCGGGCCGCGCATGACCGCATCGGCGGGGTCGTGATCACGCTGATCGAGATCACCGAGCGCAAGAAGGCCGAGCAGGCGCTGCGCCAGACCGCCGAGGCCAACGCGTTTCGGGTCGCGCTCAGCGACGCAGTCCGGACGCTGACCAACCCGCGCGAGGTCAAGAGCACGGCGGTGTGGCTGCTCGGCAAGCAGGTCCACGCCGACCGGGTGCTCTACATCGAGATGCTCGATCGCAGCGGCGAGGTGCAGGTCGCGTTCGGCATGCCGCTCACCGATCACGCGTACGGGTTCGAGGACCACGGCCAGGCGTTGATGAACGAGCTGCGTGCGGGTCGGACCGTGGTCGTGCACAGCGTCGAGGCCGACCCGCGGCTGCACGACCACGAGCGCACGCAGGCGCGCGAGCGCGGCATCGGAGCGTTCGTCAGCGTGCCGGTCTTGATGGGCCCCGAGCTGGTGCGCGTGCTGGTCGTGCAGCAGGCCCAGGCGCGCGCGTGGTCAGCCGAGACCGTCGCGCTGATCGAGGAGACGGTCGAGCGCATGTGGACCGCGTCCGAGCGCGTGAAGGCGATCGCGGCGCTGCGCGAGAGCGAGGAGCGCTACCGGGCGATCGTCGAGCAGAGCATCGTCGGCGTGGCGTTCGGCGACTTCGACGGGCGCCTGACCTTCGTCAATGCGCGCTGCGCCGAGATGCTCGGCGGCGAGGTCGAGGCGCTGATCGGCCGGCGCTGGATCGAGTTCACCCACCCCGACGATCGCGAGCGCATCCTCGAGCTGTTCGAGCGGCTCGCAACCACCGGCGAGCCCTTCGCGATCGAGAAACGGTTCGTGCGCGAGCAGGGCGACGTGGTCTGGGTGACCAACACGGTCGCGGCGATCCGCGACGCCGAGGGCAAGCCGCTGGCCACGGTCGCGCTGCTGGTCGACATCACCGAGCGCAAGCTGGCCGAGCAGGCGGTCAGCGAGGCCGATCGTCGCAAGGACGAATTCCTGGCCACGCTCGCGCACGAGCTCCGCAACCCGCTCGCGCCGATCGCCAGCGCGCTGGCGATGCTGCGCGAGCCGGGCGACTCCAAGCGGGTCAACGAGCTGCACGCGATCGTCGATCGCCAGGTCAAGCACATGATCCGCCTGGTCGAGGATCTGCTCGACGTCTCTCGCATCACTCGCGGCGCGATCGAGCTGCGCAAGCAATTTACCGATCTCGCCAAGGTCGTGCGCGACGCGATCGAGACCAGCCGCCCGCAGATCGACGGCCAGCGGCGCCTGTCGGTCGAGATCGCCCCGGATCCGGTGATCGTGTACGGCGATCATGCCCGGCTCGTGCAGGTGGTCTCGAACCTGCTCAACAACGCCGGCAAGTACACGCCGGACCGCGGACGCATCTGGCTGCAGCTGACCCGCGACGGCGAGCGGGCGCGGCTCAGCGTGCGCGACGACGGAGCCGGCATCGCCGAGCCGATGCTGAGCAAGGTGTTCGAGATGTTCGTGCAGGGCGACAAGTCGCTCAACAGCGGCCTCGGGGTCGGGCTCACGCTGGTGCGCAGCCTGGTCGAGATGCACGGCGGAACGGTCGAGGCCCGCAGCGCCGGCCTCGGGCAAGGCAGCGAGTTCATCGTGACCCTGCCGCTCGACGTGCGCGCCAACGAGCCGCGGCCCGACGAGGGCCAGTCTGCGCCGAAGCCGGTCAACTACGCCTGTCGAGCGATGATCGTCGACGACAATCGCGACGCCGCCGACACGCTCGCGATGCTGCTCGAGGGCTACGGCGCCGAGGTCCAGGTCGCCTACGACGGCACCACTGCGCTCGCGCTGGTCCAGCGCTGGAACCCGACCCTGATGTTCCTCGACCTCGGCATGCCGGACATGAGCGGCTACGAGCTCGCTCGCACGATCCGTGCGCTGCCGGGCGGGCACGGGATCACGCTGGTCGCGGTGACCGGCTGGGGACACGCGGCGGTGGGCCGAAGCGCCGCCGAGGCCGGCTTCGATCGCCACGTGCTCAAGCCCGCGTCGGCCGAGACGATCACCAAGCTGCTCGCCGAGCACTGCAAGCGGCCCTGACGAGCCTCACCAGCCCATCAGCTCCGGCAGCCGATGGACCGGCGGCGCGCCGTGGCTGAGTGCGGCGCGATGAAACTCGAGCGTGTCGAACTCGACCCCGGCCGCGCTCGCGCGGGCCTCGGCTTGCTCGCGCAGGCGAAACCACGCGGTCGCGCCGACGAAGTAGGTGGACAGCTGCGTGGAGCTGACCTGCGCGCGCGTCCACTTGGCCTCGGCCTCGCCGCGCTCCTGGAATGCACGATCGACCATCAACGCGATCGCCTGCTCGCGGGTCATGGTCCCGGCGTGGATCTCGTGATCGAGGATCGCGTTGGTGACCGTCCGCAGATAGAACTTGAGCCCGTGCAGCGCGATGGCCTTGGCGCGCAGCTCATCGCTGTCCTGGACCTTGGCCAGCGCCTTGCTGGGTCGCTTGCTCGGCTTCGCGTCGGGTGTCGGGCCAGCGCCCGCGTAGCCAGCCTCGACCATCAGTCGCTCGGTGTAGACCGCCCAGCCCTCCACGAACGGGCCGTTGTCGAACACGCGACGGATCTTCGAGTCTTCGCGCTTGCCCCAATAGAGCTGCACGAAGTGGCCCGGGATCGCCTCGTGAATCGAGAGAATCTCGAGCATGAAGGTGTTGTACTCGCGCAAGAACGACTCGCGCAGCTCCGGCGACCAGCCCTCGGGCAGCGGCTGCACCAAGTAGAAGCTCGGCAGCCCAGGCTTTTGTGCGTCGAGGGGCGCTGGCGCAGCGAGCCCGGCGATCGCCACACCCTGCGCGTGCGGGGGCGTCCAGATGACCTCGAGGACCTCGCGCTCGTCGATCGGCACCAGCTGCTTGTCGAGCACGAAGCTCTGCAGGCGCGCGAGGTTGGCCTCGGCCGCGTCGCGCAGCTGCTCGGGCGTCGGGTGATCGGCCGCGAGCTCGCCGAGCACCGCCCGGACCAGCTCGTCATCGTCCGGGATCCGACCGGATTTATCGTGCCGCTCGAGCGCCTTGGCCCCGTACATCGCCTCGTAGAGCT
>DATLLB010000510.1:0-3221 GCA_035538075.1 Enhygromyxa sp. | reverse complement strand
TCGGCGATCGCGATGAGCAGCGCGTCCTTGTCGGCGAAGTGCCGGTACGGGGCGGAGTGCGAGACGCCGATCTGCCGGGCGGCCTCGCGCAGCGTGAACGCGTCCGGTCCATGCTCGGCGATCAGCTCCAGCGCGACCTCGAGCAGCGACTGACGCAGGTCGCCGTGGTGGTACTGCGCCTTCTTCGCGGACTTGCGTACTGCTGCCTTCTTGGCCGCCACAGCAGGAATTTAGAGAAAGATGTGGGCGCTGTCCACTTCGATGTTGACAGTGTCTACACGTCGAGTATGTTGACACTGACAACTTTGGAGAGCGAGCAACTCATGAGCGAGATCATCAAGCAGAAGATCACGGCGCAGATCGAGGGCGAGCCGGTCGTGTTCCTGACCGGCATGCGCATCAACAAGTGGTGGAAGTTGCACCTCTGGCTGCCGGTGCTGGCGGCCGCGATCGGGATGCAGCGCTCGCTCGATCGCGGGCGCGAGCACGGCTTGCTCGGTCAGGACGCGTGGCTGGGTCGCAACCTCATCATCGTCCAGTACTGGCGCTCCTACGACGCGCTCGAGCGTTGGGCTCGGAACAAGCGCGAGCGTCACCTCCCGGCCTGGCTCGCGTTCGTGCGACGAATCGGGCTCAGCGGTGACGTCGGGATCTGGCACGAGACCTACCGCATCACGCCCGACAACTACGAGACCATCTACGTGAACATGCCGCCGTTCGGCCTGGCGAAGGCCACGCAGGCGGTTGCCATCACCAGCCGGACGGACAGCGCGCGTGCGCGAATGGGCCAGACCGAGGCTCGCGCCATGGTCGCGCGCACGTGAGCGGACGGACGTCGCGCAGCCCTTGCTCGCGGGTCAGCCTGCTCGAGCCCAGCCGTATACTCCCGCCCAAATGCAGCTCCGCGGACGCATCTTGTGGTTGACCGACGATCCCAAGCAGCTCGAGCAGCAGCTCGCGGGCGTCGACCCCGAGTTCGATCCTGCGGATCCGCCAGCGCTGCACTACGGAGTCAACACCGACCTGATGATCAATGGGGCCGCGTGCACGCTCGGCTACACGGGCGAGATCCTCGGGCCCTACTTCCTGCAAAATTTCAAGGAGCAGGTCGACGTCGACTCGGTCCGCAAGGGCGGCTTTCAGGTGGTGGTCGGCGGCGACGCCTACGGCAGCGGCAGCAGCCGCGAGGTCGCGGTCGTGGCCCACCAGGGCGCCGGCATCGAGCTGGTGGTCGCGCGCAGCTTCCAGCGGATCTTCCAGGAGAACATGGTCTACGCGGGCCTGCCGTTCACCACCGACTTCTCGGTGATCGATCGGCTCGAGGCTGGCGATGACGTCGACCTCGCCAAGCTCGGCGACGCGCTGCCGCCCTTCTTCCGCGCCGTGACCGAGGCCGGCGGCTTGCTGCGTTACGGCACCAAGGTGTTGGCCGGCGAGGTCGGACCCACGTACGCGATCGAGCGCGCGGCTCGGCCGATGACCTGCATCGAGAAGATCGTCGCGGCCAAGGCCTGGCGCGGCAAGGATCAACCGTTCGGCGTCGCGTCGGTCGAGCCCGGCGATCAGGTGCTGTGCGAGGCCGACTTCCGCGGCATGCACGAGTACACCGGCGGCATGGTCATGAAGCTCTACGCCGACGAGTGGGGCGACACGCCGATCCACCGACCGGAGCTGGCGGCCGCGTTCGAGGATCACTTCGTGTTGATCGATCGCGACACGGTCCCGCTCAAGGTCAAGCAGAACCGCCTGGCTTCGGCGCGCAGCTTGGCGGCCGAGATGATCGAGGCGTGCGAGCGCAACAACATCCGCGTGCACGGGCCGGGCCGGCTCAAGGCGGGCGTCTGCCACCGCATCGTGGTCGAGGACTACGCGCGACCCGGCGACATCATCGTGCTGACCGACAGCCACACGCCGACCGCGGGAGTCATGAACGCGCTGGCGTTCGGCGTGGGCTCGACCGCGATGGCGTTCGCGCTGCGGACCGGGATGATCCCGGTCACCGTGCCCAAGACCGTGCGCGTGTGGGTCGAGGGGGACGCTCGCGGATTGCTGTCGCCGAAAGATCTGGTCCTGCACCTGATCGGCGATCCGTTCTTCCGCGAGGAGCACTGGCGCGAGTCACCGACCGACACCTGCGTGATCCAGCTCGGCGGGCCGGGCCTCGATCAGTGGAACGTCGACGAGCTCAGCGTGATCACCAACATGACGGTCGAGGGCGGCTTGATGACCGGCGTCGTCGAGCCCTGCGCGCCGCTGCGCGAGTTCTTGCAGCGCGAGCGCGGGACCGACTACGCCGAGCGCTTCGTCGCGCCCGACGAGGGGGCGCACTACGTCAGGACCATCAAGGTCAACCTCGACGAGGTCCCGCTGACGGTCGCGACGCCCGGAGACTCGCGCAATCGCCTGCCGCTCAGCGAGGTCGGCGAGGTGCCGATCCACAACGTCGTGATCGCTTCGTGCACCGGTGGCTCGCTCGCGGATCTGCGCGCCGCCGCCGATGTCCTGCGCGGGCGCACGCTGGCCAAGTCGGTGCGGGTGACCGTCACGCCGTCGAGCGCCGACGTGGCCGAGGCCGCGCGGCAAGAGGGGTTGCTCTCGCTGTTCGCCGAGCTCGGGGCGGTGGTCACCGATCCCGGCTGTGGCTCGTGCATCGGCAACGGACCGGGGATCCCGTTCGAGGGTGAGACCACCGCGAGCACGACCAACCGCAACTTCGATCGCCGCATGGGCGCGCCGGGGCCGGTGTACTTGGTCTCGCCTGCGGTCGCGGCTGCTTCGGCGGTGACCGGGCGGCTCACGGATCCGCGCTCGTTGTAGCCCGCGGGTGGGCTCGGACTTGGTGCAAGCGCCACTTCGCTCAGGCTGGTCTGGCTTGGGCGTTGGACGTTGTTGCGCTCGCGTCCGTGATACACTCCCGCCCACGTGAGCGCGACCATCCCGGCGCTGATCGTGACGCTCGTCGGGGCCTTGGTCTCGACTGCGAATCTCGTCGGCCCTCCATCGCTTCCGCCCGAGCAGCAGGCGACCGAGCAGCAGCCTCCGCCGCCGCCGACTGAGGATGGTCAGCCCGATCCCGAAGCGCCGCCCGAAGGCACGCCCGAAGATCCGAACCCGCCCGGTCGCACCGCGTTGCCGCCCGGTCTGCAGCCGGTCCCGTTCCCGCTCGAGAGCCAGCGACACACGCCGCCGCCGACCGGCGACGATCCGAACGCGACCCCACC
>DATLLB010000509.1:0-8447 GCA_035538075.1 Enhygromyxa sp. | reverse complement strand
CGCCTGCGCTTGGTCTCGGACGGCGCGCGCGAGGCCAAGCTCGAGCAGCTCGACGAGCCGCTGCTAGCGATCCTGCGCGTGGCGATGCGGGCCTCGCCGGCGCAGAAGAAGGACAGCCTGCCGGACGCGACCGATCGCGCGTTAATCGACGGTGCCCACCAGTGCGGCCTACGTCGCCGCGAGGACGCGAAGCAGTTCGAGCGGCGCTCGGAGCTGCCGTTCGAGTCGGGCCGGGGCTACCACGCGGTGCACGGGCGCACGCGCGACGCTGCGAGCGAGCGCGAGCAGCTGTGCATCAAGGGCGCGCCCGAGCGGGTGATCCCGCGCTGCACGAGCGAGGGTCCGGGCGCGGCGAAGATCGGAGAGGCGCGCCGAGCCGAGCTGATCGCCGCTTCGGAGGTGCTGGCCGGTCGCGGGCTGCGGGTGCTGGCGGTGGCCGAGCGCTCGCTCGCCGGGCGCGAGCGCATCGCCGATCGTCACGTCGTCGAGCTGTGCTTTCGCGGGTTCGTGGCCTTCGCCGATCCGGTCCGCGAGACCGCCAAGCAGGCGATTGAGCACCTGCGCAAGGCCGGCGTCGGCGTGGTGATGATCACCGGCGATCACCCGCACACGGCTCGGGCGATCGCCAGCGAGCTTCGCCTGCTCGAGGCCGGATCGATGGACGAGGTCTCGAGCGGCGCCGAGCTGGAGCTGCTCGACGACGGCGCGCTCGAGCAGCGCGTCGAGCAGACGGTGGTTTTCGCCCGGGTCACGCCCGCGCAGAAGGTTCGGATCGTGCGAGCGCTGCAGCGGCGCGGGCGGATCGTCGCGATGACCGGCGACGGGGCCAACGACGCGGCCGCGATCCGATTGGCCGACGTCGGCATCGCGCTCGGCGAGCGGGCCACACCCGCGGCGCGGCGGGCCGCCGACCTGGTCGTGACCGACGAGCGCATCGACACGATCGTCGACGCGGTGCTCGAGGGGCGGGCGCTGTGGCGATCGGTCAGCGACGCGGTCGCGCTGCTGGTCGGCGGCAACCTCGGCGAGATCGGCTTCACGCTGGTCGGCGGCTTGTTCGAGGGTCGCTCGCCGCTCAACGCCCGACAGCTGCTGCTCGTCAACCTGCTGACCGACACCGCGCCCGCGCTGGCGATCGCGCTGCGGCGCCCGCCTCGGATCGCGCCCGAGCAGCTGCTGCGCGAGGGACCGGAGCGCTCGCTCGGCAAGGCGCTCGATCGCGACATCGCATGGCGGGCCGCGGTGACCGGCGGCGCGACCTCGATCGCGTGGTTGCTGGCGCGCGTGACCGGCTCGCGCGGGCGGGCCGACACGGTCGCGCTGCTGACCTTGGTGGGCTCGCAGCTCGGGCAGACGCTGGCGATCGGCGGCCGCGATCCGACGGTGCTCGCGGCCGGGCTCGGCTCGACCGGCCTGTTGCTGGCGCTGGTCGAGATGCCCGGCGTCAGTCGGTTCTTCGGCTCGCGTCCGGTCGGACCGATCGCGCTCGGTCAGGCGGCGATCATCTCCACGGCCGCGACCGCGGTGGCGGTGCTCGGACCGAAATTGTTGCAGCGCTGGCGACGTGATCGCAGTTAGCGGCTCGTACCGCGCCGATCGACGCAAAGCCTACGTTTTCGCCCAGGCGCGCCTCGTGCCAGCTTGAACGCATGGGCCTCCACGAGTGGCGTCAGCGGTTGAGCAAGGCGTGGGCGGATGCACGAATGCAAAGACGAGCCTGGGCGAGCGCGGAGCGAGCCTACATCGAGGTCAGGATCCCGCACGCCAGCGGCTTCGCGCAGGTGTTGCAGTCGGCGCTCGAGGCCGTGCCCGGCGTCGCGTGGGCGCGAGTCAACGCCACGCTCGGGCGTGTGGTCGTGGGCTTCTCGGGCGAGCCGCTGGCCAACGAGCGGCTGATCGCGATCGTCGACGCGGTCGAGCGCGAGTTTGGGCTGGGCCCGATCGGCTGGGAGGGGCGGCGTGCCTTTCCGGGTGACGCGGAGCCGGTGCTGCGCTTTGCGATCGAGATGGGCACCGACGCAGCGGTGTTCGGGCTCAGCGTCACGATGCGCGTGTTCGGGGTCAAGACGGTGCCGGCCGAGCTCGACTTCGCGGCGCTCACTTCGTTGGCCGAGTTCGTCCCGCAGCTGCGCGAGCGGGTGGAGCAGCGCCTCGGTCCAGCGCGGGCGGAGCTGGCTCTGCACCTCGCATCCGCGCTCTCGACCGCCATGGTTCAGGGCACCACCGGGCCGCTGGTGGACGCGGTCGGGCGAGCGCTGCGGATCCGCGAGCATGCGGCCTACGGCGACGCGTGGGTCGAGCACGAACCTGCGCTGGGAGCCGAGCCCGAGCAGCACGAGTGCCCGCCGCCGCCGCTCGGCGAGCGACCCGGCGCTGCGCCGCGCGGCCCGATCGAGCACTACACCAGCCGCGCGCTCGCAGCCACGATGGGCGCGTTCGGGTTCAGCTTCATCGCCAGCCGCGATCTCGCCGGATCGACCGCCTCGGTGTTCGGCGGCATGCCCAAGCCGGCGCTGGCTGGACGCGAGGCGTTCGCGGCCGATCTCGGCCACGCGCTCGCGCGCCACGGCGTGATCGTGATGGATCCCAAGGCTCTGCGCGCGCTCGATCGGATCGACGCGATCGTGGTCGAGGCTCGCTCGCTGCGTCCGCGCGGGGTTCGGGTCGACGACATCGTCTCGGTCAACGGCTTCAACGAGCGCGACGCGAGGCGCAACACCATGCGCATGCTCGACATGGCCGACGTCACCGTGATCCGCGACGACGGCAAGTGGCGGCTCGGGCCGATCGACAAGCTCCGCCGCGCGCGTCTGGTCGCGGCCTCGGCCGAGATCGAGCGGCAGATCGCCGTGTTCCGCAAGCCCGGCGGGCTCGTGCTCGGGCTCGAGCACAAGGGCGAGCTCGCGGCCTTGCTGTCGTTGGTGCCGATGCCCGATCCGGCGATGGAGGGCTTCGTGACCGCGGTGCGCAGGGCCAAGCTGCTGCTGGTCTGCGCGGGCGAGATCGACGAGCGGCAGCGCTGGTTCGAGCCCGATCGCACGGTCCCGGCCGGCGATCAGCTGCTCGACTCGATCCACACCTTGCAGCGCGACGGTCACGGCGTGTGCTTGATCAGCGAGGAGCCCACGCCCGCGCTCGCGGCCGCGGATCTCGGCGTCGGTCTGCGCACCCACTCGGTGCCGTGGGGCGCAGCGTTGATCTGCGGCAATGGCTTCGCTGACGCCGAAGCCGTGATCGAGGCCGTGCATGCGGCCAAGCAGGCCTCGCAGCAGTCGGTCTATCTGGCCATGGTCGAGGCGGTCTCGGGCTTGATCCTGTCGGTCGGCGGGATCCGAGAGCGGACCGTGCGACGGGTGATGATGGCCGCCAACGCGGCCTCGCTGCTGGCGATGGCCAACGGGGTGCGGCTCGCTCGTGGTGTGCACATCGATCACGTGCGCCCGACCGTCGAGGCCACGCCCTGGCACGCGCTCGAGGTCGAGGAGGTGCTCGAGCGCCTGCACAGCTCGGCGGAGGGGTTGTCGCCCGATCGCGTGGCCGAGCGTCGCCGGCCGCCGATCCGCGAGCCGAGCCCGTGGTCGCGCTTCGGCGAGATCATGCTCGACGAGTTCGCGTCTCCGTTCGCGCCGATTCTCGTGGCCGGGGCCGGGCTCTCGGCGTTGACTGGCGGGATCGTCGACGCTGGATTGATCGCCAGCGTCGTCGGCTTCAACGCGGCGCTCGGAGCCATGCAGCGCTACCGCACCGATCAGGCGATCTCGGCCCTGAACGCGAGCGATGGTCAGCGCGCGCGCGTGCGTCGAAGCGGCCGCGAGCAGGAGCTTCCGCTGCACGACCTCGTGATCGGCGACCTGCTGGTGCTCGAGGCCGGTGACGCGGTCCCGGCCGACGCACGCATCGTCGAGGCGACCGGGCTCGAGCTCGACGAGTCGAGCCTCACCGGTGAGTCGCTGCCGGTCAGCAAGCGCGACAGCGCTTCGTTCGCGACCGCGGTGGCCGATCGCACCTCGATGGTGTTCGAGGGCACCAGCGTGGCCGCGGGCAAGTGCCTCGCGGTCGTGACCGCGGTCGGCGACGAGACCGAGGCGCGGCGCGGCAGCGCTCGCGCGCGGCAGATCGCAAAGACCGGCGTCGAGGCGCGGCTCGAGGCGCTGACCAATTTCACCGGGCCGATCGCGGCGGCCTCGGGCGTCACCTTGATGACCTCGGGGCTCTCGCTCGGGCGCCCTGCTTCGGAGGTGATCTCGTCGGGCGTGTCGCTGGCCGTCGCGGCGGTGCCCGAGGGCTTGCCGTTGCTCGCGACCATGGCTCAGCTCGGGGCCGCGCGGCGCCTGTCGACCCGCGGCGCGCTGGTCCGCAACCCTCGCGCCGTCGAGGCGCTCGGGCGCGTCGACGTGCTGTGTGCCGACAAGACCGGCACGCTGACCGAGGGCCAGATTCGCCTGCGCATGGTCTCGGACGGCGCGCGCGAGGCTGGCCTCGATCAGCTCGACGACGCCCTGCTCGAGATCCTGCGTGCGGCCCTGCGTGCGTGCCCGAGCGAAGCCGCCGACAGCCTCCCGCACGCGACCGATCGTGCGCTGGTCGACGGTGCGCATCAGTGCGGCCTCCATCGTCGGGCCGACGCCGAGCACTTCGAGCGGCTCTCGGAGCTGCCGTTCGAGCCTGGCCGTGGTTATCACGCCGTGCACGGGCGCCGGGTCGGCGGCGATCATCTCGAGCAGGAGTATCTGAGCATCAAGGGCGCACCCGAGCGGGTGATCCCGCTGTGCACACGCGAGGGTGCGTGCGCGAGCTCGATCGACGACGCGCGCCGGATCGAGCTGATCGCCGCCTCCGAGGCGCTGGCCGGTCGCGGGCTGCGGGTGCTGGCGGTGGCCGAGCGCTCGATCGAGGCCCGCGAGCGCATCGCCGATCGTCACGTCGAGGATCTGTGCTTCCGCGGCTTCGTGGCCTTCGCCGATCCCGTGCGCGACACCGCCAAGCAGGCCGTCGATGCGCTGCGCAAGGCTGGTGTCGATGTCGTGATGATCACCGGCGATCACCCGCACACCGCTCGCGCGATCGCTACCGAGCTCGGGCTCGTGCGTGCGGGCGTCTCGGATGGCGAGGTGTTGACCGGCGCCGAGCTGGAGCTGCTCGACGACGCGGCGCTCGATCAGCGCGTCGAGCAGATCGTGGTGTTCGCTCGGGTCACGCCCGCGCAGAAGGTCCGGATCGTGCGAGCGCTGCAGCGACGCGGTCGCACGGTCGGCATGACCGGCGACGGGGCCAACGATGCGCCCGCGATCCGGCTCGCCGACGTCGGCATCGCGCTGGGTCAGCGCGCGACCCCGGCCGCGCGACGGGCCGCCGACGTGGTCGTGACCGACGAGCGGATCGAGACGCTGGTCGACGCCGTGCTCGAGGGGCGGGCGCTGTGGCGATCGGTCCGCGACGCGGTCGCGCTGCTGGTCGGGGGCAACCTCGGCGAGATCGCGTTCACCGTGGTCGGCGGTGTGCTCGACGGTCGCTCGCCGCTCAACGCCCGCCAGCTGCTGCTCGTGAACTTGCTGACCGACACCGCGCCCGCGCTGGCGATCGCCCTGCGTCGCCCGCCTCGGACTGCGCCGGAGCAGCTGCTGCGCGAGGGCCCGGAGGCCTCGCTCGGCGAGGCGCTCAACCGCGACATCGCCTGGCGAGCCACGGTCACCGCAGGCGCGACCACCAGCGCGTGGTTGCTCGCGCGCGCGACCGGATCGCGCGAGCGAGCCGAGACCGTCGCGCTGCTGACCTTGGTCGGCTCACAGCTGGGGCAGAGCTTGGCGATCGGCGGTCGCGATCCGACCGTGCTCGCGGCCGGGCTCGGCTCGGCGGGCTTGTTGCTCGCGCTGGTCGAGATCCCCGGCGTGAGTCAGTTCTTCGGCTCGCGCCCGCTCGGGCCGATCGGGCTCGGGCAAGCGGTGGTCACGTCCGCGGCCGCGACCGGGGTCGCGCTCGCGGGGCCGCGGCTGCTCGACTGGGCCCGCGACGCCGACTTCTGGCCGCCGCAGTGGTGGCGCGCACACGGCTGAGCGAGCGCGTGCGTAGCTGCGATATGCTGCGGCCATGCGCATGTCTTCGCTCCGCCCGCTGGTCGCCTTGTTGATCTTCGCTCCGCTCGCGTGTGCCGACGACGGCGGCTCGGCGTTCGATGACGTGGGCGACGGGGATGGCGACACGGAGACTCTGGGTGGTGATGGCGACGGGGATGGGGATGGAGATCCGACTGGCGATGGCGATGGTGACGGTGATGGCGACGGCGACCCGACGGGCGATGGCGACGGAGATGGCGACCCCACGACTGGCGACGGCGATGGCGACGGCGACGGCGACCCAACGACGGGCGACGGTGATGGCGACGGAGACGGAGACGGCGATCCCACGACCGGCGATGGCGATGGTGATGGCGACGGCGATCCGACGACAGGCGACGGAGACGGCGACGGCGATCCCCCTCTGTGCACGCAGTGCAACGTGACGCTCGACTCCACCCAGTCGTCGAGCTTCCACGCCCTGCAGGGCACCGAATACCTCGGCTACGCCACGCTGTTCGACAACATCATCTACGCGCTCGACGAGGTCGGCACCGGCCGCGTCATCTACACGGCCGACACCAACCTCCTCTACAAGGAGATCACCGACTGCCCGCTGTGGGAGTGGCTGGGCCAGAGCGGCGATCAGCTGCCCAAGGTGCTGAGCTTCGGCCGCTACCTGTGCGACGGCGTCGGCAACGATCTCGGCAGCTACCCGGATCTGACCTACGCCGGCGATCACCTCCCGGCGCAGTACATCAACAACCCCGCACAGCTCGCGGCCGACTACGACATGGTCATCTACTGCACGCTGGCCTCGACCTCGGCCGCCGAGGCCCAGACGATCGTCGACTACGTCCAGGATCACGGCGGCGGCCTCTACCTCGCGAGCGAGTACTGGGGCTTCATCAACCAGGGCGATCTGAACGCAGTCAACGCGATCGCCGTGCCGTTCGGCACCGAGTTCGAGAACACCAACCTCAACTGGGGTCAGGCCAACGGCGAGATCAATTTCGAGTGCTTCCCCGAGCCGCAGTGAGCACTCAGCCCTGCGCGGGCGCCTGGGTCTCGTCTTCGGCGCCCAGCTCCTCGAGCACCTCGGCCTCGTCGTCGTCCGGCTCGCCCGCCTGCTTCTCGGCCAGCTCCTCGCGCCGCCGTCGACGGTAGAACACGACCTCCTCCGCGAGCCCGAGCAGCACGAACAGGGTCATCAAGGTCATCAGCACGATCGGCCCGTTGATGCGCACGAACATCAACACCGCTAGCGCTGCGATCCCGACCAGCACCGCGACCGTGCGCTTGTTGAGCGTGAGATCCTTGAACGAGCGGAACCGGACCCGGCTGATCATCAAGTAGCTGAGCACCAGCACGAACACCGCGATCGCAGCGTGGTTGTGGATCTCCGTGACCCCGATCGCATGGTTGGTGAGCACCAGCGCGACGATCATGTTGGCGGCGATCGGGATCGGCAGCCCGATGAAGGCCGCGGGTTTCTTCTTGGCGGCGCCGGGTGTCTGGGCGGCGGGCTTGGGTTGGCTCTTCTCGGCCTGCTCGCGCATCGCCAGCACGTTGAAGCGAGCGAGCCGCAGCGCGCCGCAGGCCGTGAAGATGAACGCGACCACCAGCCCGAAGCGCCCGAGCTCGAGCAGGCCCCAGCGGTAGACCAACATCGCCGGCGCGACCCCGAAGGTGATCACGTCGGCGAGGCTGTCGAGCTGCATGCCGAGATCCGACTGGGTCTTGGTCAATCGCGCGATGCGGCCGTCGGCGCCGTCGAACAGCAAGCCGAACACGATCGCGAGCGAGGCCTTGTAGAGCAGCTCCTGATCGCTCGCGCCGCCGTCCTCGCCGAGCCGGGCGGTGAGCACGATGCTGTACAGCCCACAGAACACGCTGGCGAGCGTGAACAGGTTGGGCAGGATGAAGTACGTCTTGCGAAAATCCACGGGGCTTCGGCTCAGAACATATTAGAAGAAGCGGCAGCTCGATCCACCGGACCGAGCTGCCGCCCTTTGCTGCTCGAGCTGAGGCTCACTCGCAGACGATGTTGGACAGCTCGGGCGGGACCACCTCGGTCGCCGCGCTGCTGCCCGCCGCGCCCGGATCACCGGGGAAGCTCGAGCTGGTGGCGGGGGCCGTGCCACCGAGGCCGCCGTCGATGTCGGTCGTGCCCGAGAAGTTGTTCACGCCGAACAGCTTGATGCGGCCGCCACCGCCACCACCGCCGCCCCAGGCCCAGGTCTGAGCCGAGGTCTCGCCGAGCGCAGCGCCGCCGTTGCCACCGGTCGCGACCAGCGAGCCGATCGCACCTTCGATCGAGGCGCCCGCGATCAGGATGCCGCCGCCCGAACCGCCGCCGCCGCCCGGACGGTAGCCACACATCGAGTCATCCGA
>DATLLB010000508.1:0-10061 GCA_035538075.1 Enhygromyxa sp. | reverse complement strand
CGCAGCATCGGGTTGGTGTTGTTGATGTGCGTGTAGATGATGCGCCGCGTCGCGAGCCGCGAGAGCTGCTCGAGGCTGCCGTCGGGTCCGCCGACTGGCAGGTGCGCCATCGCCCGCGCGCTGCGGCTGCTGACCTGCACGCGCTGCAGTTCGTCGTCCGACCAGAAGCTGCCGTCGAACAGCAGGCAGTCGGCGTGATCGAGCTGCGTGACGAGGCCGTCGAGCGTGGCCGCGGCCGGGACGTGCAGCAGCCGCGCGCCGGTCTGTGGCTGCGTGATCTCGAGGCCGACGTTGATCGCCGGGCTCGCCTCGACCATCGACTCCAAGTGCAGCGGGAGCTTGCCGGGCGACGCAAAGGCACGAATCGTCAGGCCGATGTCATCCCCGTCGGCGTCGCGCAGCGGCTCGCTCCGATCGAGCGCGAGCGGGCGCCGAATCGCGTGCGGGCGCTGGCGATCGAGCGTCCGCAGCATGACGTTGCGCTCGAACAGTCCGGCCAGCGTCGGAGCAGTCGCGTAGAGCGACCACGGCGTCCACTCGCGCAGCGAGAGCAGCCCGAGGCAGTGATCGAGATCGCCGTTGGTCAGCACGATGCCGGCGATCGGGCTGTGGCGGCGCGCGCTCGGCCACAGCGCGGGCGTGCGCTCGAGCTGCCGCGCGATGTCGGGCGAGGCGTTGAGCAAGAACCAGCGCCGGTCGTCGGCGGTGACGGCCACGCAGTCTTGCGTACGCGGCTGCACGTCCGTGCCCTCGCGCGCCGCTCGACAGTTCTCGCACCCGCAGTTCCACTGCGGGACGCCGCCTCCTGCGGCGCTGCCGAGCACGATCACGCGCATGGCTCGGGCGTCGACGGATCGATCTGCGAAGGCTCGTCGAGCTCCGGCTCGTCGGGCTCCTCGATGTACATGCCGATCTCGGCGCCGAGGTTGATCTCGCGAAACTCGGGTCGCGTCCATGTGCCGTGCTGCATCGCCGAGCTGCGTTGCAAGGCATGTGCGCGCGCGAGCGATGGCGCGAGCGAGCGGCCGCGTGTCGACGTTGATCGATCGCCGCACGAAGACGCAGACAAACCGGCACAGGCGGTCGCGCGGCGTCGCTACTCGGCGAGCCCGAGCGCGTAGAGCTGGCCGCGATTGGAGCTCGCATACACGCGGCGCAGCGCCGGATCGAAGCTCGGCTGGCCCGAGCTGCCGCTGCCATTCCAGAACCGAGCGAGCAGCTCGCCGTCGCCCGTGGCGAAGGCCAGCAAGCCGTCGTCGGAGTGCGCGACGAAGGCCGTCGAGCCGACCACCAGCGGGGTCGCTAGCGCGCCCGGATCGAGCTGTTGATGCCAGCGCACGCGACCGTCGAGCTCGAGCCCGAACAGGCCCTCGAGCGAGCTCGCGGCCAGCACCACGCCGCCGGGCGCCTCGGCCAGCGAGCCGACCGCACGAATCTGCGTGTTCCAGCGGCGACCGCCGTCGCCGAGCGAGAGCGCGAACACACCGGCGCTCTGGTTGGCGACCAGCAGCTCGCCGCGCCCCGGCAGCAGCAGCGGCGTGGTGTCGACGTCGACGAACACGCCGTCGGAGTCGAGCGGCGCGAGCGGCTGGATCCACTTGGTCGAGCCGCTCGCAGCGTCGAGCGCCACGACCTTGCCGTCGCCGAGGCCCGTGTAGATCACCCCGTTCTCACCGACCGTGTCGGCGAGCTCGCCCGGCGCGAGGTAGGCCAGCCCGGCGCGACCGTAGACGGTGAAGTCCTTCTGGAACTCGCCGCTGTACTGCCACACCCACTCGCCGTCGAGCAGCGAGACCGCGAAGATCTCGTCGCGCGAGTTGGCGAAGTAGACCACGCCCTCGCCGAGCACGGCGGGCGTGCGCACGAGGCCGTTGGTTCGGTAGCGCCACACGACCTCGCGGTTCTCGAGATCGATGGCCGTCATCGCGCCGTCGTCGGTGCCGATCAGCATCCAGTCGGGGCGCTCGTTCGCGGCGGTCAGGTGGGCGAGGCCCTGATCGGGCTCGAGCGTGATCAGGACCGGCACGCTGCTGAGCCCGCCGCCGACGTCCATCTCCCACACGAACTCGCCGCGGCGATCGCTGATGGCCAACAGCGTGCCGTCGCGACTGCCGACGTAGACCAGCCCGCGCGCCGGATCGGCGGCCGCCGATCCGTACTCCTCGGTGCGGTAGCGGTAGTTCTCGGGCACCGTGAATTCGTGCACGAACTCGACGGTCCACAGCTCCTTCGCGCCCTCGCCCTCCGGCTCGTGCACGACCACGGTCCGCTCGGCGGGTCCGCACGCGAAGCACAGCCCGCCCGCGCAGCAAAGCACAGCAGCGAGGACGATCGGGCCAGCGCGCAGCATCACAGCGTCGGGATCGGCGAGACCGGCGGAGCGCTCAGCCGCGCGGCAAAGTCGGGGTCGAGCTTCTCCACCCGCTCGCGCACCATCGGAGTGGCCATCTCCTCGCGCGAGGGCGGGAACTCCTCGAAGTACTGCTCGTAGATGGCCATCGCCTCGTCCTTGCGCTCGAGCGCCTCGAGCATGCGGCCTTGGTGATAGAGGGCCATGGGGCGGTAGAAGTCGCTCGGGTGCGGAGCGATCGAGGCGAACACCTCGAGCGCAGCTTCGTAGTCGCTCTTGGCCTCGAGCGCGTGGCCCTTGCCCTCGAGCGCGAGGAAGCGCAGCGGATGATCGTCGTCGGCGTCCGCGAGGAAGGCGTCGTACTCGGTCAGCGCCGCATCGAAGTCGCCGTTGCGCATGGCCAGCGCGGCGGCGACCAGCGTCGCGTTCTGCTCGACGCCCTCGCGACCAGTCGCGCGCGCGGCCGTGAGCGCGTCGTCGATCGCAGCCTTGCGCTCTTCCTCGGTCGCGAAGATCGGCAGCCGATAGAAACGCATCGCCTCGCCGAGCTCGGCCTGCTGCTCGGCGGGCACCACCTGCCCGCGCACGATCGCGGCGGTCGCCGTCTGCAGCGTGCGCGCAGCCTCGGCGTTGGCTTTGACGTTGCGGTTGTGCAGCGCGACACCACCCGCGATCCCAATCACGAGGATGACGATGGCTCCGAGCACCAGCTTGGGCGCGTCGATGACTTGGCGGCTGGCCTGTCGAACGCCGCGCTGGAAGGCGTCGTCCTGCGCCTCGGCCTTGACGTTGGCCTTGCGTTTGCGACGGCTGCGATTCCAGGTGGGCAGCTCGGCGCGTGCGCCGGGTGGCGCGTCCTCTCCAGGCTCGGGCGCGGGCCCGCTCGGCCCAGCGCTCGAACCAGCGCTCGGACCAATGGCAGCCTTCGGCTTCGACGCTGCGTCCGATTCGGCCGGCTTGCGCTGGTTCGGAGCCGCGGGCAAGAAGTCGAGGTCGTCGCTCACGGCTGGCCTGTCTACAAGACCGCTTGCCGGCTGTCCACTCGCGAGCGGTGGTTGTGCAACTGGTATGCTGCGGCCGTGCCACGAGCGATCCCTTCGCTGCTGGGCGCGATGGTCTTGCTGCTCGCGGGTGGCTGGGGGCCGCCGCTGGCCGAGCCGCCCGACGCTCACCTGGCCGATGCAGCGCAGGCTCCGCCCGAGCCCGAGCCAGAGAACCCCGACGAGGCCGATCCCTTCGCCGGCCCGCCCCCGCGCGACCCGGACGACAGCCCGTTCATGCCTGCGCCGCACAACCAGCTCGGTACCTGGAGCGCAGGGCGAACCCGACCGCTGACGCGCGGCTTTGATGACGATCACCGCTTCATGCTCAGCGTGGTCCCGACCTACGCAGCCATCCACGTGCCGTTCATCGGACGCGGCGACACGCCGCTGCGTGGAGGTGGCGTCGCGCTCGAGCTCGACGTTCGCGTGGTTCGTTGGCTGTTCGTGCGGGCGTTCGGCAGCCACACGGTCCACCCCGTGTTCGAGGAGAGCGCCGTCAATTCGGAGACTCAGGAAGTGGTGCTGCTGGCCAACGGCGGCCTCGTGCAGGCCACCAACACGGGCGCCTCGATCGTCTACGCGCTCGACATCGGTCGCTTCGTCCCGCGCGTCGACGTGGGCGCCGGCATGCTGTTCGTGCGCAGTCCCAAGGCCGCGCAGGCCGGTCAGTGGGGTGGGCAGTGCCGCGAGGGCGGCGTGTGTGATCTCGGGCTCTCGTGCAGCGTCGACGACTTGTGCCGACCGAGCCCCTACCCCGAGTTTCATGCGGGCATCGGCCTCGACGTGTTGCTCGGACAACACTGGGCGGTCGGGCTCGCGGTCCGCTATTACGCGTTGCTGTCGGCGATCTCGCAGCTGCCGATCTATCTACACGGCAGCGTCCGCCTCTCCGCACGCTTCTGAGCCGGTTAAATAAAAAGGGACGGCCGGAGCCGTCCCCTTGCTTCGAACGCGTCGGCTCACCCACCGATGCCGGGGCAGCTGACCTCGGGGAAGTCGGCGAGCGAGCAGGTCGCCGAGATCGAGGTGCCACCCTCCGCCGGGAAGCCGGGGCGCCGGGCAATCTTGAACTCGAGGTTGAAGTTGCCCTCGACGCACTCATCGGACATGTCGTCGGCGGTCGAGCCCGTCGCGGCCGATTCGTCGGTGAGCAGCGCGTAGCAGACGTTCACGCCGTCGGCCGGCATCGAGTAGTCCTCGGTCGCGGGGTCGATGACGTAGCCGTTGGCGTCACGCAGACACTCCTCGATGCGGAGCACGTCCTCGCTGCCGTTGCCGGGCGGGTTCTCCTCGACCGTGCACTCGGGATCGACCGTGGCCGTGGCCGCGTCGGTGTCCTTGACACACTTGGTGTAGCAGGCCGGCTGGATCTGGTCCTCGATGCGGCGGGCGATGGCCTCGAGCGCGGGCGAGTAGTCCGACTCGCAGATCGAGAACATGTTGTCCGGAGTGAAGTGCTCCGTCATCGCACGCAGACGAACCGGCGGGACCGCGGTGACGTCCTCGCCCATCGGGTCGGGGTTGGGCGCGGTGCAGCCGGGCCCGATGCCGAAGTTCTCCTCGAAGGCCGGGTCGGTGTTGGCGACACTGGCGTAGAACACGTCGCCGGTGTTGCTGACACCACCGATCAACGCGACGATGACTTCCTGGTTGGCGTTGATCTCCTGCTTCTCCTGCTCGAGACCCTCGACCAGGCCGATGTAGCGGCTCATCGGGTGCAGCACGGCCTCGGAGTCGCTGACCCCGGAGTTGCCGTCGACGTCCTTGTTCACCGGCTCGCAGGTCTCGTAGCCGCTCGGATCACCGGTGCAGTCAACGCCCGCGTTCCAGCACACCGCCGAGGTCGGGTACACGGCCGTCGGATCGGACCAGAACACCTTGTTGCCGTCGGCGTCGAAGATCTCCGAGTAGGTCTTGTTGTAGGAGCAGTCGACCTCGTCGGTCACGAACACGATCGCCAAGATCGCGCTGGCCCGGAGGAAGCCGTAGCTGGCCTCGGTGTTGGTCTGCGCGCGGGTGAGCGCGAGGTACATCGACTCGAGCTGCGACTCGAAGCCACAGCCGTTGATGCCCTGCGGACCGAAGCAGGCGAAGGCCGCCGCCATGTCGGTGGTCTCGGGGATGTTCTTCTTGCCTTCGATGTTCTCGAGCCAGGGCCGCGGCGACGGGGTGCTGTCCTGGTCGGTGGTCGACGGCAAGATCTCGAGCTGGGTCTCGTCGAGATCGCAGATGTCGTTGCAGGCCAGGTCCTGCACGTCGGCCTGGTCGGCGAAGATGAAGTCGTTGAGGCGAGTGGTGCACGGGCTCAGCACCAGCTTGCCGCCCTCGGGCGTGGTCGTGCCCGCGTTGCACCAGTCGTTGCCGTTGTCGGTCGTGGTCACGCCGATGCGGTAGTTGGCCTCGACGCCATCCTGCTCGAGCACGCCGATGAACGACGGGAAGTTGGCGCCGAGGTTGGCCTGCTCCTCACCCATCGAGCCCGAGTTGTCGATGATGAAGAGGATGTCGACGTCCTTGTTGACGGTCAGCTGCAGCTGGTCCTCGACCTCGGAGCCCTTTTCGAGCTCGACGGGCTTGAGCGGGTGTTCGAGACAGCCGCTGAGCGTGGTCAGGGCCATGGCCGACATGGCCAGCGAGAGCAGGGTGATCGTGGATCCAAGCTTGAAGCGCGACATGGGGGTTTGTGCTCCTGCTGTGCAGGTGGGGCGACCAGCTGCAGAGCAAGGTCGGGGCCAACAACTTCTCACAGTGATTCCCCGCTCGTAAAGGGGGCTCGTGTGTCAACGTGGTTGGCGATTCGAGGCCAGTTCGCCAACTTCGCGAGCAGATCCCTCGGCCCAGCGCCGCCGGCGCAAACGGCCGCGGGGCCCAACTAAGTGGCCTTTCGCTCTTGATTGCCGCGGCCGCGGCCGCGGACGACCAAGCGGACCGGGATCCCGCGAAGGTGCCAGCGCCTGCGGATGCGGCGAATCAAATAGCGCTCGTACTCGGGTGACAGGCAGCGACCGTGGTTGGCCGAGATCACTATCAGCGGCGGCTCGCTGTCGGCCTGGGTCGCAAAGTAGAGCTTGACCGGCTTGGCCCGCCACATCGGCGGGCTGTGCTCGGCGACGGCCCCCTGCAGCTCCTCGTTGAGCGCGGCGGTGGGGATCCGCTTCTGCAGGGCCCCGGCCGTGCGCAGGCACGCGTCGAGCAGATCCTCGAGGTTGAAGGCCTTGCCCTCGCCGCGATCGCGGCCCTCCCCGACCACCGACGTCTTGACGATCCACGGGTCTTCGAGAAACGCGAGCGACTCCTGCGTGTGGACCAGGCGATCGCGCGCAGCCTTGCCGTCGCGGACGAGCTGATCCCACTTGTGCAGCGCCACGACCACGCCCTTGCCCCGCTCGAACGCCATTCGAGCGATGCGCTGATCCTGATCGGTGACGCCCTCCTGGGCGTCGATGACCAGCACCACCACCTGCGTCCGCTCCATCGTGCGGATCGACTTGATCGCGGCCAGCTTCTCCATCGCGCGGGCGACCTGCTTGCGGCGCCGCAGACCCGCGGTGTCGGTCAGCACGAGGTCGCGATCTTTGTAGCGAAACGGCAGGTAGATCGGATCGCGGGTGGTGCCCGGCTCGTCCGAGACGATCACCCTCTGCTCGCGCAGCAGCGTGTTGATCAGCGTCGACTTGCCGGCGTTGGGCCGACCGATGAACGCCAGCCGAGTGCCCGGAGGGATCGGCACGGGCACGGTCTCGCTCGCGGCCGGGAGCCGCTCGAGCACTGCGTCACAGAACTCGCCGACGTTGCGGCCGTGGGCGGCGGAGACCGAGTGGACGCTGCCGAGGCCGAGCTCGTGAAACGACTGGGCATCGAGCTCGCGCTTGTCGTTGTCGACCTTGTTGGCGGCCAGCAGCACTGGCTTGCCGCTGCGACGCAGGTGCTCGGCCAGCTCGAGATCGACGCTGGTCACACCCTCGGCCGCATCGACCACGAACAGGATCAGGTCGGCTTCCTCGATCGCGATCTCGGCCTGACTCTGGATGTGCTTGGGCAGGCCGGTGTCGAGGCTCGGATCGATGCCGCCGGTGTCGACGACCAAGAAGTGCCGGCCCTCCCAGGAGCCGACGCCATAGAGGCGGTCGCGGGTGACCCCGGGCTTGTCCTCGACGATCGCCTCGCGGCGCCCGACCAGGCGGTTGAACAGCGTCGACTTGCCGACGTTGGGGCGGCCGATGATCGCGACCAACGGCGCGCTCGTGCCTGGGATCGTGTGCTCCTGATCCTCGAAGTCGTCGATCGGATCGAGCTCGTTCATGGCAGCACCTCGTCCAGGCCGTCGTCGGGCGCAGGCTCGGTCTCGGTTGGGGTCTCGCTGATGCGATAGCCGAGCTCGGCCAGCTTGCTGGGGTCCTTGGTCCAGCGCGGCGTGACCCGGACCTCGAGGAACAGCTCGCACGGCCGACCGGTGAGCTCCTCGATGCGCGCGCGGGCGGCCATGGAGATGGCCTTGATCGTGCGCCCCTTGGCCCCGATCACGATGCCCTTTTGGCTGTCGCGCTCGACGTGGATGGTCGCGTCGACCCGGTCGCGCTCGCGCAGCTCCTTGTAGTCGGCGATCGTCACCGCGCAGCTGTACGGCAGCTCTTGCCCGAGGCGCTCGAAGATCTCCGCGCGGATCAGCTCGCTCGCATGCCAACGGGTGCTGCGATCGCTGAGCTGCGCCGTGTCGTAGAGCGGAGGACCTTCGGGCAGCAGCGCCTCGAGCTCGCTGCGCAGCGTGTCGAGCCCCGCGTTGCGAACGGCCGAGACCGGCACGACCGCGTGAAACGGCTTGATCGCCTGCCACTTGTCGATGATCGGCAGCAGCATCCGGCGCTCGGGCAGCAGGTCGGCCTTGGTCAGCACCAAGATCATCGGCTTGCCGATCTCCGCCAACAATTCGACGGCTTCGACCGCGCCGGGCCCGGGCTCCCACTCGCGCACGGCGACATCGCTGTGCAGCGCGGGCACCTCGGCGAGCATCAGGATCACGTCGACCCCTCGAGCGCCACGCAGCGCCTCCTCGACCATGAACTTGTTGAGCGCGGACTTGGCCCGGTGAATGCCGGGCGTGTCGACCATCACCGCTTGGAAGCGATCGGTCGTCCAGATGCCGAGCATGCGCTCGCGGGTGGTCTGCGGCAGGCTGGTCGCGATCGCCAGCGGCTCGCCGAGCAACGCGTTGAGCAGCGTCGACTTGCCCACGTTGGGTCGCCCGCACAGCGCGACGAAGCCCGAGCGAAAGGCGGGCTGCGCGGCGTCGGTGGCAGAGCTTGATTCGTCGAGGGCCATTGCGAGACCGGGGGTTATTGGCGAAATGCCCAGCCGAGACAAGCGCGACCGGTTTGTTTAGAGTCGCGCTCGTGCCCGAGCCCGAGCCGAGCGAGCAGCGACCGATGCGGGATTGGAGCGTGCTCGCGCTCGTGTGCGGGTTGTTCAGCGCGGGTTGGGCGATCGCGATCCTGGTGCCCGACGTCGCCGACCTGCCCGCGTGGCCCGCGGCGAGCGTCGGGATCCTGGCGATCGTGTTCGGTCGGGCGCCGGGACGGGCGCTGATCCGAGGGATCGCCGCCTTCTTGGGCTTCGTCGGGCTGTTGATCGGGCTCGGAAAGATCGCGGCGCTGTGGGGCCTGCTCGAGCTGATGAGCTAGTCAGATTTACAGTATCCCACATGTAGGATATTTGCTTTCATCAGCTCACACGCCGATCCTATGGGCATGCAGGAACGGCGTGCGGCCTCGCGCATCGACAAGATCTTCCGCGTGCGACTCTCGACCGACGAGCTCGGCGACCGGTGGTACGTGGCGCGCAACATCTCGGCGACCGGCATGTTCGTGGAGATGGCCGAGCCGCTGCCGCTGAAGACCAAGGTGATCGTGCGGTTCTCGCTGCCCAACGACGACGCAGCGATCTGCGCGATGGCCCGGGTGCAGAACCACTATTACGTGCACTACACCGAGGGCGACGACCTCCGCGGACTGACCGGCGTCGGGCTTCGGTTCCTCCGCTTCGTGCCCGAGGTCGGCGCCCCGGTGCCTCGCGATCGCCTGCACTGACGCATCAGCGAGTCCGCTGCAAGTGCTCGAAACGCTTGGATTGTTGGCTCGCATGCGTGGCCGATCGCGGAGTTGATCCTCGCGCTCGGCCGCGGCTGTTTTTGGTCGGAAATTTCTCGCGCTCGCGGCGATGGGCTAGCGCAGTGGCATGGCCTCCCCTGCTCGACCGCGTGCGCTGTTTGGTTTGCTCGCGCTCAGCATGCTCGCCTGCACCGGGCCGCCGGCCGAGGTGGTGATCGAGACGCGCGTCGGCGATCGCCAAGCGCAGCGCGAGACCGAGGCCGCGCGCACGGCTGCGGTCGCGATCGCCGAGGCGGCGCACGACTGGTGGGAGCAGCAGGCGCTGCTCCGCGTCGACCCGAGCAGCGCAGCGGAGCCGGAGGCCGAAGCCGACGCGGCCGCCGAAGCAAAGCCGGCCGAGCCGATCCGCTACGAGGCCACGCCTCCGCGCACGGTCGAGCAATTCACCGCGCAGCTGCAGGCGCTGCGTGAAGGACCGCTCGAGGAGGTCGGCTTGCTGACCCGCAACCTCGCGCAGGCCGATCCGGCGTTGTGGTCGGAGATCCGCGCGACGTTGCTGGCCGA
>DATLLB010000507.1:0-2145 GCA_035538075.1 Enhygromyxa sp. | reverse complement strand
CCTGGCCGTGGTCGCGCTCGGTGAGGCGCTCGAGGCCAACGCCGAGATCGAGGCCGCCGCGCGGGCCTATGGATCGATCATCGACATGTTCCCCGATCGCGCCGACATGCGCCGCTTCGCCGGCTCGCGGCTCGAGGATCTCGGCAGCGTCGGCACCCGCCTGGCGATCGACACCTACCGACGCGCTCGCCAGCAGCGACCCGATCACCCGTCGAGCCATCGCCTGCTCGCGTTCGCGTTGGTGCGGGCCGGGCAGGAGGAGCGCGCCTTCGATGTGCTCGCGGCCGGGCTGCGGCGGGACTGGAGCGCCGCGTTCTCGGGCGCCTTCGTCGGCGTCGAGAAGGTGCTGCGCGAGGATCTGGGCCTGGTCGCGTCTGCGTGGCTGGCCCGCGAGCCCGAGCGCGAGTCCGAGATCCGCACCCGCCTCGAGCAGCTCGGCGGCGAGCTCGAGCGCGAGCCCTCGCTGCGCTTCGTGCTGACCTGGGAGACCGGGGCCAACGACGTCGACCTCCACGTCCGCGACGTGCTCGGCAGCCACGCGTACTACGAGAATCGCGGCCTCCGCAGCGGCGGCGCGCTCTACTACGACGTGACCGATGGCTACGGCCCCGAGGTCTTCACGATCCTCGGCGAGCCGACCGGGTACCCCTACAACCTGCAGGTCCACTACTACGCGCGCGGGCCCAACGGCTACGGCATGGGCAAGGTGCAGATCATCGAGCACGACGGCCGCGGCCAGCTGCGCTTCGACGAGCGGCCCTTCGTGGTCATGAAGGACCGTGCATTCGTCGATCTGGGCTACCTCACCGGTTCCTTGGCCGGACCCGTTCGTGCATGCGCCTCGCTGGCGGCCAAATAACCGCATAAGATAGCCGCGCATGTCGCAAGAGAAGCGCGCCATCGGGCTGCGGGTACTGATCACGGGCGCGTCGCTGTGCGTGGTGGTGGCCGGCCTGCGCGAGGCCGGACCGATCTTGGTGCCGGTGTTGTTCTCCGCGTTCCTGGCCGTGCTCGCGCACCCGCCGGTTCGCTGGCTGCAAAACAAGCGCGTGCCCGACTGGCTGGCCGTCACGATCGTGTTCGTCGGGGTGATCGGCGGGTTCGCGGGCCTCTCGGCGCTGATCGGCAATTCGATCGCGAGCTTCTCCGAGAACCTGCCCGAGTACGAGGCGCGGCTGACCGCGATGACGGCGAGCTGGTTCGTGTGGCTGGAGTCGCACGGCGTCGAGGTCTCGACCGCCGCGCTGCTCGATCAGATCGACGCCGGTCAGGCCGCCGACATGGCCGGGGCCCTGGTCGCGAGCGTCGGTTCGATGCTGTCGAACACCGCGTTCGTGCTGCTGACCACCGCGTTCATCATGGCCGAGGCGGCCGGGCTCCCGCGCAAGCTCCGAGCCGCCCTCGGCGGGCCCGACGTCGAGCTCGGTCGCTTCGCCAGCATCGTCGACGACCTCGGCGTGTACCTCTCGCTCAAGACTCAGATCAGCGCCGTGACCGGGTTGCTGGCCTGGGTGCTGTGCCTCGCCGTCGGCGTCGACTATCCGGCGCTGTGGGGCGTGCTCGCATTCCTGCTCAATTACATCCCCAACCTCGGCTCGATCATCGCCGCGATCCCGCCGGTCGTGCTCGCGTTCATCCAGTTCGGCTGGGAGCGCTGCATCGTCGTGCTGATCGGCTACCTGGTCATCAACACGATCATGGGCAACATCATCGAGCCCAAGGTGATGGGCAAGCGCCTGGGCTTGTCGAGCCTGGTCGTGTGGCTCTCGTTGGTGTTCTGGGGCTGGATCTGGGGCACCCTCGGGATGTTCTTGTCGGTGCCGCTGACGATGGTCGTGAAGATCCTGCTGGAGAACAGCGACGACCTGAAGTGGGTCGCCGTGCTGCTGGGCTCGGGTGCGGAGACGGAGGAGCGGCTGGATCCCTCCAAGAGCACTACTGCTGGTGGGTCGCCGATGGTTTGAAGCTCCGGAGCTGCGCGATCTGCTCGGAGGAGGCATCTGCGAAGCTCCGAAGCTGCGCGATCTGCTCCAGGCAGGCGTCGCCGAAGCTCGGGAGCTTCGCTAGCCGGTCGGGGCACCCGTCGCCGAAGCTCCGGAGCTTCGCGAGCAGGTCGGGGCAGGCGTTCGCGAAGCTCCCGAGCTT
>DATLLB010000506.1:0-3846 GCA_035538075.1 Enhygromyxa sp. | reverse complement strand
GTGGTGCTCGAGCAGCTCGAGCACCACGAACGCGCTGGCCAGCGTGGCGTGACCGCAGAGATCGATCTCGACGGTGGGCGTGAACCACCGAATCGAGTAGTCGTCGCCGGTTCGGCGGATGAAGGCGGTCTCCGAGAGGTTGTTCTCGGTCGCGATGGCCTGCATGGTCGGCTCGGGCAGCGGCTCGTCGAGCACACACACGGCCGCCGGGTTGCCGGCGAACGGCGTGTCGGTGAATGCGTCGACGATGTGCAGCGCGAGCCCGCCGGGCTTGCGCGCGCGCAGGCCCAGCATCATCGGGATGCGTGGTTGGCCGGGCGCGGTGGTCCAGCGGCGGCCGTCGTGGTCGTCGACTCGCACGAGCTCCGCGTAGGGCTTGCAGCCGTTGCTGTGATCCCACTCCTCGAAGCACTCGAGCGTGAGCCCGGCCTCGCGCACGGCCGCGAGCAGATCGGCGATCGTCCACGCGAACTCGTGCACGGGGTGGGGATTGACGAATTTGTCGGGGCTCTCGGTGAAGCCGCTCGGTGCCAGCGCTTCGCCAGCGGCGGCGACATAGTCACCAATGCCGTCGGGATTCTCGATCACCTCGCCCGCGCGCGCGCCCGAGTACGAGAACGTGAGCCGTCGCTGTTCGTCGAACATCCACACGAACGGGTGAAATTCGAGGACCACGAGCTGACCGCCGGGGCGCAGCACCGAGGCCACGCCGCGCGCCCACTCGCGCAGATCGGAGAGCCAGCCCAGCCAGCCGTACGAGCTGTAGACGATGTCGAAGCGACGCCCCTGCGCGGCCGCTTGCGGCAGCCAATCGTAGATGTCGGCGCGCTCGAAGCTGGCCGGAATGCCCGAGTCACGCGCGAGCGCCCGCGCGAACTCGATGGCCTCGTCGCTGATGTCGACGCCCGTGACCCGTGCGCCGTGCCGAGCCAGGCACAATGAGTCTTGCCCGGAGTTGCACTGCAAGTGCAGCAGCGCTTTGCCGGTGAGCGGGCCGAGCAGCTCGTAGTCCTCGGCGAACAAGAGCTCGTTGCCCGCGCGCAGAAACCCGGCCTGATCTTGCTTGTGCTGGTTGTGGACGGGCGTGGCCGCGTTCCAGGAGCGGCGGTTGTCTTCGTGGAGGTCGCGACGAATGGTCATCAGCTCGGGCTCACCTGCGAGTTTTGCGATCACGCTCGGCCGAGATCAACCAGCGTTGATCGGCGCGCCTCTCGGCGATGATGGCGACGCCATGGTATAGACTGCCGTCGAGGATCACGAGTGAGCCGCAAGTCCACCGCCCACTTGTTCTCCGCGCTCGAAGCCGGCAGCAACGAGCTCGCCTACGAGCTCGACGGTCGGCGGCTGAGCTGGGCCGAGCTCGACGAGCGCGCGCGCAGCTACGCCAACGCGCTCGCGCATGCGGGCGTGGGCAAGGGCGACCGCGTGGCGGTGTACGCCGAGACCTCGCTCGAGCTGATCATCGCGCTGTTCGGCAACTACTACCTCGGCGCGGTGCATGTGCCGATCAACACCCGCTACCGCACGGCCGAGGTCGCGCACATCCTCCGTGACTCGCAGCCGGCGGCGGTGATCGGCGACTTCGCGGGCGACGAGGTGCTCGATCAGGCGCTCGCGTCGAGTGAGCTCGCGCGCGCGCCGATCCGCGTGGGCCTCGACGAGGGGGCGGCCGGCTTTCGCTTCGCCGAGCTGATCGCCGCGCTGCCGGGCGACTACCTGCGCCCGCGCGACGAAGATCTCGCGCTGCTGATCTACACCTCGGGCACGACCGGGCCGAGCAAGGGCGTGATGCTGACGCACGCGGCCGTGACCGCGAACATGCGTGCGCTGACCGGGCTATGGACGTGGTCGTCGCGTGACAAGTTGGTGCTGGCGCTGCCGCTGTTTCACGTGCATGGGCTCTGCATCGGCGTGCACGGGTCCGCGCTGCATCGCATGCCTGTGTTGCTGGAGCGGCGCTTCGATCCGGCGGCGATCGTGCATCGCTTCGCCGATCACGAGCGCGGCAACGCGACCGTGTTCATGGGCGTGCCGACCATGTACGCGGCGATCGTCGAGCACCTGCGCGCGGAGTCGAAGGCCGCGGCGACGCTGGCTCGCGGGCGGCTGTTCACGTCGGGTAGCGCCGCGCTCTCGCCGGAGCTGTGGCAGGAATTCGTCGAGCTCACCGATCAGCGGATCCTCGAGCGTTACGGCATGAGCGAGACGCTGATCACTCTGAGCAATCCCTACGTTGGCGTGCGCAAGCCGGGCTCGGTCGGGCAGCCGGTGCCCGGCTGTGACGCGGCGGTGGTCGACGACAACGGCGACGAGCTCGCGGTTGGCGAGCCCGGCGAGCTGATCGTGCACAGCAACGGGATCATGCTCGGCTACTGGAATCTGCCCGAGCAGACCGCGGCGTCGTTCATTCACGATCGCAACGGGCAGCCGTGGTTTCGCACCGGTGACGTCGCGTACGAGGACGAGCGCGGCTATTTCCACATTGTCGGGCGCAAGTCGGTCGACATCATCAAATCGGGCGGGTTCAAGATCTCGGCGCGCGAGATCGAGGAGCTGTTGAGCAAGCACCCGGACGTGCGCGAGGTCGCGGTGATTGGGCTGCCGGATCCAAAGTGGGGCGAGCGGATCGTCGCTTGCGTCGCGCCGAGTCGAGCGAACGCGCAGCCGGACGCGCTGCTCGCCGGGCTGGTCGAGCATGCGCAGGCGGGCCTCGCCGACTACAAGAAGCCGCGCGGGCTTTATCTGTGCGAGGCGCTGCCGCGCAACGTGCTGGGCAAGCTGCAGAAGCACCTGCTGCGCGAGGCGATCGAGCGCGACGGGCTACACGCCGACGGATGAGCGTCTGTGCGGTCGATCGCCGCGGCCGCCGACCTGTCACGCTCGCGAGGTCGGGCTAGGCTGCGCGAGCGTGGCGAAGCGCTCCTCCTCTCGCTCACCCGAGCCCCAGCTCTCCGAGGTCGCCCGGCAGAACATCCGCACGGTCGCGGAGCTCGAGCGCGACGAGGCCCGCCGACGCAGCGCGTCCGAGCGCGTCAGCGACAGCCTGATCTCGGTGATGGGCTCGCTCGGGTTCGTCATCGCCCACGTGGTGATCTTCTTGATCTGGTTCGTGTGGAACTCGCAGTGGATCGCAGGGCTGCCGCCTTTTGATCCGTTCCCGTTCGGGATCCTGACGCTGGTGGTCTCGACCGAGGGCGTGCTGCTGGCGATCTTCGTGCTCATCAATCAAAACCGGATGAGCCGCGAGGCCGATCACCGCGCGCACCTCGATTTGCAGGTCGGGCTGCTGGCCGAGGCCGAGGCGACCAAGACGCTCGCGCTGCTGCAGGATCTCGCGCGGCACCTGGACTTCGAGATCCGCGAGGATGAAGCGGAGCTGGAGAAGCTGATGGAGCCGACCGACCTGCCGAAGCTCGCCGAGGGGCTGCGCGAGAAGCTGGGCGAGCAGGGGATCGAGAAGGACTGAGCCGTCAATCGCTCTCGTTCTTGACCTTGTCGAGCAGGTCCTGCATGCGCTCGCGGTTGGCCTCTTCGGAGATCGTCGCGGTCCCGTCGAGCGAGCCGAGGTCGATGTTCGAGAGCCCGACCGGCATCGCAAACGCGCGCGCATGAAAGGCCTCGGCCGTCATCGCGGCGTAGTCGTCATCGTCGAGCTCGCCGGTCGGGAGCTTGCCCTTGGCCACCAAGGCCTTGGCTTCCTCCTCGGTCGGCTCGGGCGGTGTGGTCGCGCAGCCGAGCACGCCGCCGGCTTGCTCGAGCAGGCAGACCTCGAGCTCGCGGCCGCTGCCGTCGATCGTGACCGTGAAGCCGCCGCCGACGAAGTCGAAGCGCGGCGAGTCTTCGAGC
>DATLLB010000505.1:0-2371 GCA_035538075.1 Enhygromyxa sp. | reverse complement strand
CGACGCCGCTCTCTTCGGTGCCGGTCTCGCCCTCGGCCACGTCGTCGTCCTCGACCAGCGGACCGCCGAACCCGATGCAGCCGGTCAGCGCGGCGCAACCGGCCAGCGTCAGGATCACGTGCGAGCGACGAAGCACCCGTCGGTTGTGCCCCAGACCACGCAAATT
The DNA here is from genome assembly GCA_035538075.1 of Enhygromyxa sp. Lineage (GTDB taxonomy): Bacteria > Myxococcota_A > Polyangia > Nannocystales > Nannocystaceae > Plesiocystis. The sequence goes on along the minus strand of DATLLB010000505.1, from coordinate 2,205 downwards.
GACCAGAGCGAGCAATCGCACGCGTTCCTGCTCGCCTCCGCGCGCGCAGCATGGAAAATCGTGCGGGTCGGGGCTAGCGTACGGATGTGACGGATTCGAGCGATCGCGAAGGACACAGCGCCGGCGACGCCCGCGAAGGCGAGGGGCGCGACGAGAGTGAGAGCCGCGACGAGCGGGAGCGATCGCGGCGCCGCCTCGGCGACTCGCTGATCTCCACGCTCTGGGGTGACTCGAGCGCCGCGTTCAAGCGCGGGCAGGGGCTCGTCACCGGCGTCGCGCAGGGCACCAAGGAAGAGCTGGTGCGGATGATCTCCGCCGAGGTCCGCGGCTTCCTCGACAAGATGGACGCCGCCGATCTGGTCCAGGAGATCGTCTCGGGCTTGGTGATCGAGATGAAGACCGAGATTCGGTTTCGTCGGTCCGAAGATGGTCGGCTCGAGCCCGAGGTGCGGACCAGCGAGGCCAAGCTCGGCCACGACGAGGAGCGCAAGGAAGAGCGCAAGAGCGAGAGCAAGCGCCGCGGCAAGTCGGACGAAGAGTGACGCTCAGACCTGCGGTGGATCGGCCGTGATGGTCCCGAGCGACTCGTCCTCTTCATCGTCGCCACCGCCCTTGTCCTTCTCCTTCGGCAGGACCTTGTGGGCGATGTACTTGCCAAGCTCCGCGCCGACGCGGAGGCCAAAGCCGGTGATGATCGCGCGAACCAGCAGTTTGTGCATGGTTCGGCGATTGTGACACGCATGCTCGACGAGCGCCTGTTTCCGGGGCCGATCAGGGCCGCAGCACGCCGACTCGCTCGAGCGCGCTCAAGGTCGCGTCGAGCTCGGTGCGAAGCTCGTCGGGCGTGGATGGATCGGCGAGCGCCAGCTCGATCTTCGCGACCCGTGGCATCCACAGCTCGTGCGCTCGCTCGTCGAGCGCCACTGCGGCAGGTGTGAGCGCCTCGGCTTCGTCGCGCATCGCCTGCACGCCGGCGAGCAGCTGCGGATCCACCTGCGCCTCGGCCGTGTGGACGATCGCGAGCGGGCTCGAACGCAGCGATCCGAGCGCGAGGCCGGCCGCGATCCCCAGCGCGACGGCGAGGCCGAGCGCGATCGGTCGACGCCACAGCGGCCGGGGCAGATCTCCCGATCGGCGTGGCCCCTGCCGTCGCTCGACCCCCAGGTACGGCTCCGCCGGGCTCGGATCCCGTCGGTCGGCCCCGCGACGGCGCTCGCTCGGCCGCGGCGGACCGGCCTCCGGGTCGGGCGAAACAGGCGCTCGAAAACGGGGATTTTTTGCCTTCGATCCCACGAATCCAGCATCCTACGGCTGCCTCCACCTTCGCCAGTTCTCGGCCGGATCGGCCGACCCGACGCCGGGTGGGGGCACGAGTTCACGACCGGCTTGACCTCGCGCGCGACATTCCATACACATGTTCAGTGCTGAGCGCCTGTTCGCTCCAGCCGAAGCCCGTGCGAGCCAACCCAAACCAGCCCAACACTCAGGCGGGGTACACCTGTGCGACAGCCACTCACCGCGCGTCAGCGTGAAGCGCTCGATTTCATCACCTACTGCCTCGACGAGCGCGGGTACCCGCCGACCCTACGGGAGATCGGCGAGCACATGGGTATCCGGTCCACCAACGGCGTCAACGACCACCTCAAGGCGCTCGAGCGCAAGGGGTACTTGGTCCGCGAGGAGCTCAAGAGCCGCGCGCTGCGACCGGTCGACTTCGACGACGCCAAGGTCTCGATCCCGATCGTCGGCCACGTCGCCGCCGGTCAGCCGATCCTGGCCACGGAGAACGTCTCCGACCGCGTCACCATCGACCGCTTCTTCATCGGCAAGGCCAACGCACGCGACGTGTTCGGCCTCGTGATCCGCGGCGACTCGATGATCGAGGACGGCATCTACGACGGCGACTACATCTTCGTGCGCAAGCAGACGACCGCCGAGAACGGCGAGATCGTCGTCGTGATGATCGAGGGCGAGGCGACCTGCAAGCGGATCTACCACGAGGGTGAGCGCATCCGGCTGCAGCCGGCGAATGAGAGCATGGCGCCGTTCTACGTGCACCGCTCGGAGTTCCGCTCGATCGACATCCTCGGCAAGGTCGTCGGCGTCTACCGCCGCATGCACTAACTCGATGGAGGAACCGTAGCCGGTTCCTCCCCCCGCTTCGCGGGGCCCCCCACCTCCTGCCCGGCGCGGCCGCGCCGTTGG